>CAZEGY010000131.1:4816-8472 GCA_964511815.1 uncultured Rhodovulum sp. | reverse complement strand
TCCTTGATCTTCTTCCGCAGCGTGTTCCGGTTGATCCCGAGCAGCTCCGCCGTCCGCACCTGGTTGCCCCGCGTCGCCGACAGGCTGAGCGCGATCAGCGGCAGCTCCATCTCCTTCAGCACCCGGTCGTAGAGTCCGTCCGGCGGCAGGCTGTCGCCGTGGAGGTCGAAGTAGCGCCGCAGGTGCGCCTCGATGGCGTGGGCGAGGCGCTGGGGCTGGCTCGCCTGCGGGGTCGCGGCCGAGCTCGGGCGCGCCGAGATCTCCTGGGTGACGACGGCGCCCGAGATCAGGTCGTCGGGGCAGAGCACGCAGAGCCGGCGCATCAGGTTCTCGAGCTCGCGGACGTTGCCGGTCCACTCCTGCTTCTTGAGGATGTCGAGGGCGTCCTTGGAGATCTGCTTCTTCGGCAGCCCCTCGCCCTCGGCCTTGCGCAGGAAGGCGCGGGCGAGGTCGGGCACGTCCTCGAGCCGCTCGCGCAAGGGCGGCAGGCGGATCGGCACGACGTTCAGCCGGTAGAACAGGTCCTCGCGGAAGCGCCCCTCGTTGATGAGCGCGCGCAGGTCCTGGTGGGTCGCCGCGACGATGCGCACGTCGGCGGTCTGGACCTCGCGGCCGCCGACCCGGGTGAACTCGCCCTCCTGGAGCACGCGCAGCAGGCGGGTCTGGGCGTCGAGGGGCATGTCGCCGACCTCGTCGAGAAACAGCGTCCCGCCCCGCGCCTGCTCGAACTTGCCGGCCATCGTCCGGTCGGCGCCGGCGAGGGCGCCCTTCTCGTGGCCGAAGAGCTCGCTCTCGATCATCTCGCGCGGGATCGCCGCCATGTTGATCGCCACGAACGGCCCGGCCTTGCGCAGCCCGTAGTTGTGCAGCGCCCGGGCGACGAGCTCCTTGCCGGTGCCGCTCTCGCCGGAGATCATCACGCCGAGGTCGGTGTTCATCAGCCGCGCGAGGATGCGGTAGACCTCCTGCATCGCCGGCGAGCGGCCGATGAGCGGCAGGTTGTCCTCGCGGGCGCCGGGGGAGCCGTCCTCCTCGGCGAGCGGCGGCCGGCGCGACTTCTGGTTCAGGGCCTTCGAGACCTGGCCGAGCACCTCCTTGAGGTCGAAGGGCTTCGGCAGGTACTCGTAGGCCCCGACCTCGGCGGCGCGGATCGCGGTCATCACCGTGTTCTGGGCGCTCATCACGATGACGGGGAGGTCGGGCCGCCGCTTCCTGATCGCGGGCAGGAGGTCGAGCGCGTCGCCGTCGGGCATCATCACGTCGGTGACGATGACGTCGCCCTCGCCCTCCTCGATCCAGCGCCACAGCGTCGACGCCGTGCCGGTCGCCCGCACCCGGCAGCCGGCCCGGGTCAGCGCCTGGGCGAGCACGGTGCGGATGGTGCGGTCGTCGTCGGCGACCAGGATGGTGCCTTCCATGGGCCTAGCTCTCCAGCTCCTCGTTCACGGGCTCGCCCTGCCAGATCGGCAGGCGCAGCCGGAAGCGCGTCCGTCCCGGACGGCTGTCGCACTCGACCACGCCCCCGTGGTCGGCGACGAACTTCGACACGAGCGAGAGCCCGAGCCCCGAGCCGTTGACCTTCGAGCTCACGAACGGGTCGAAGATGTCGCGGATGATGTTCTCGGGAATCCCGGGACCGTTGTCGGTGATGGTGACGAGGAGCGGCAGCGGCTCGCTCTTCTGCCCCGGCCGCACCAGCTTCACCCCCGGGCTGAAGCCGGTCGCGATCGCGATCGTGCCGCCGACCCGCGGCACCGCCTCGGCGGCGTTCTTGAGGAGGTTCTGGAAGACCTGGAGCAGCTGGTCGGGGTCGCCCGCGGTCGGCGGCAGCGACGGGTCGTAGTCCTCGGAGAAGCGCACGTGCGCGGCGAAGCCCGCCTGCGCCGCGCGCCGGGCGCGGTCGAGGACGTCGTGGATGTTCAGGGGCTTCCTCTGCGCCGGGCGGAGGTCGCCGAACTGCTCGACCCGGTCGACGAGCTTGCCGATGCGGTCGGCCTCGGCGCGGATGAGGCCGGTCAGCTCGCGGTCGCCGTCGCCGAGGCCCATCTCGAGGAGCTGCGCCGCCCCCGAGATGCCGGCGAGCGGGTTCCTGATCTCGTGGGCGAGCATCGCCGCCATGCCGGTGACCGAGCGCGCCGCCGAGCGGTGGCCGAGGCTCCTGTCCATCTTCTCGGCCATGCCCTGCGGGTGCATGAGGATCAGGATGTCGCCGGTGCCGTCGTGGAGGGGGGCGGCGTGGACGTTCTGGATCTGCGGCGCCTGGTCGGCCCACCCGACCATGACGTCGTACTGCGCCACCGAGACCCCGTTGCGCCGCGCCTGGCCGACGACGTCGAGAAGCGCGCTGTCGTTGCCGACGAAGCGGCCGAGCGGCTTGCCCGCCATCTGGCGGAGCGAGGTCGCGCCGAAGCTCTCGGTCGCGGGGTTCGCCGTGACGATCGCGCCGGTCTCGTCGACGACGAGCGCGGGATAGGGGATCGCCCCCCACAGCGCCTCGAACCCGGCGAAGGCGATCTCGCCCGTCATGTGCTCGTTCATGCGTTCCTTCATGCCGCGACCGCCAGCTCGGCGAGGTCGGCGAGCTCGTCGCGCAGCGCCCGCTCGACCGCCCGCGCGTCGGCGAGCCGCAGCAGGCGCGCCCGCAGCGCGGCGGCGCCGGCGATGCCGTCGAGATACCAGCCGAGGTGCTTGCGCGCGACCCGCACCCCGAGGACCGGGCCGTAGAACGCCACCGTCGCCCGGTAGTGGTCGGCGACGAGGCGGGCGCGCGCCGCGCCCGCGGGCGGCGCCGGCGGCTCGCGCCCGGCGAGGGCGGCGGCGATCTCGCCGAGGAGCCACGGCCGGCCGCGGGCGGCGCGCCCGACCATCACCCCGTCCGCGCCGGAGAGCGCCAGCGCCCGCCGGGCGTCGGCGGCGCTCGCGATGTCGCCGTTGACGACGACCGGGACCGAGACCGCGCGCTTCACCGCCGCGATCGCCGCCCAGTCGGCGGTGCCGTCGTAGAACTGGCAGCGCGTCCGGCCGTGCACCGTCACCATCGCCGCCCCCGCCGCCTCCGCCCGCGCGGCGATCTCCGGCGCGTTCATGCAGCCCTCGTCCCAGCCGAGGCGCATCTTCACCGTCACCGGCACCCCGTCCGCGGCGACCGCGCCGACCACCGCCTCGACGAGGCGGAGCGCGAGGTCGGGCTCGCGCATCAGCGCCGAGCCCGAGAGCCCGTTCGTCACCTTCTTCGCCGGACAGCCGAAATTGATGTCGATGATCCGCGCCCCCTGCCCCGCGCACCAGCGCGCCGCCTCCGCCATCGCCCCCGGCTCGCGCCCGGCGAGCTGGACGGCGGTGCGCACGTCGTCGAGACCGAGCTCGGCCTTGGCCCGCGCGTCGGCGCGCCCGCGCACCACGTCGCCGCTCGCCACCATCTCGGACACCACCAGCCCCGCCCCGAAGCGCGTGGCGACGGCCCGGAACGGCACATCGGTGATGCCCGCCATCGGCGCCAGAAAAACAGGCGGCGTCAGGATTGTGCGGCCCAACTCGACAAGCATTGCCCAAACCATAAGCATCTTCGGCCGTTCTACCGCAGCGCAAGATCGGAAACAAGCGCCCGGGCGCGAACCAGCCTGAAAAAGCGGCGGCCGGGCGCGACGCGGGGCGGC
>CAZEGY010000131.1:0-4716 GCA_964511815.1 uncultured Rhodovulum sp. | reverse complement strand
GGCGGCGGCGGGCCGGGATTGTTCCGGGCGCGCTCCCCGGCGTATATGGCTCGGGAAGAACCGGGGGGAAGGGGCGATGCGGACTGCCGGACTGATCGTCGCAGCCGGGCGCGGCCAGCGCCTCGGCGACGCGACGCCGAAGCAGTACCACGCGCTCGGCACCGGCACCGTCCTCGGCCGCGCCGTCGCGGCGCTCCTCGCCCATCCCGGCATCGACAGCGTCCGCGTCGTCATCCACCCCGACGACCGCGCGCGCTACGACGCCGCAGTCGCCGCAGTCGCCGCAGTCGCCGACCCCCGCCTCGGCCCGCCGGTCGCCGGCGGCGCCACCCGCGCCGCGAGCGTCCTCGCCGGCCTCGAGGCCCTCGCCGCCGACGCCCCGGCCCGCGTCCTCATCCACGACGCCGCCCGCCCGTTCGTGCCGGGCCCGGTGATCGGCGCCGTCATCGACGCCCTCGGCGAGCACGTCGCCGCCTTCGCCGCCCTCCCCGTCGTCGACGCCCTCTGGCGCGGCGACGGCGCCACCGCCACCGCGACCGTCCCGCGCGAGGGGCTCTGGCGCGCGCAGACGCCGCAGGGCTTCCGCTTCGCCGAGATCCTCGCCGCCCACCGCGCCCACGCCGCCGCCTCCGCCGGCGAGGCCCTCGACGACGTCGCCGTCGCCGCCGCCGCCGGCCACGCCGCCCGCATCGTCCCGGGCGACGAGGCCGCCTTCAAGATCACCACCGCGGCCGACCTCGCCCGCGCGCGCAGCCTCACGGGAGACACGATGGACATCCGCACCGGCAACGGCTTCGACGTCCACGCCTTCGGCCCCGGCGACGCGGTGACGCTCTGCGGCGTGCGCGTCGCCCACGACCGCGGCCTCGTCGGCCACTCCGACGCCGACGTCGGCCTCCACGCCCTCACCGACGCGATCTTCGGCGCCCTCGCCGAAGGCGACATCGGCCGCTGGTTCCCGCCGTCGGACCCGCAGTGGAAGGGGGCGGACTCGGCCGTCTTCCTCGCCAAGGCCGCCGCGCGCGCCCGCGCCCGCGGCTTCGCCATCACCCACCTCGACGTCACCCTGGTCTGCGAGGCCCCGAAGATCGGCCCGCACGCCGAGGCCATGCGCACCGCGGTCGCCGCCATCGCCGGGCTCGACGCCGAGCGGGTCAGCGTCAAGGCGACGACCTCCGAACGCCTCGGCTTCGCCGGCCGCCGCGAAGGCATCGCAGCACTCGCCACCGCCACGCTGGTGAAGGCATGATCGGCTCCCGCCGCCAGCGCACCGCCCTCACCCGCGCCATCGCGACCTTCGGCCACGTCGGCTTCCTCCCCGGCCCCGCCGGCACCTGGGGCTCGCTCGCCGCGCTCGCCACCGGCTACCTGCTCCACGTCCTCGGCAGCTTCCCGCTCCTCGCCGCGGCGACGGTCGCGGCGATCTGCATCGGCTGGTGGGCGACCCACGTCGAGACCCACGAGCAGGACGACCTCGACCCCGGCCACATCGTCATCGACGAGGTCGCCGGCCAGTGGATCGCCCTCTGGCCGCTGTCGCTCGGCATGTGGCACGTCGGCGCACCGGCGACGCTCTTTCCCTGGCCGGGCTGGGTGGCGGCCTTCCTGCTCTTCCGCCTCCTCGACATCTGGAAGCCGTGGCCGATCTCGTGGGCCGACCGCCGCAAGGGCCCGACCGGGGTGATGCTCGACGACATCCTCGCCGGCCTCCTCGCCGCGGTCATCGTCACGGCGATGGCCGGCATCGCCCACGGCTGGCTGATGGCGGGGGGAGCGCGATGACCGAACCCCTCGCCCGCGCCGTCCTCGACGCCGCCCGCGCCCGCGGCTGGCGGATCGCCACCGCCGAGAGCTGCACCGGCGGCCTCGTCGCCGGGGCGCTGACCGACGTCCCGGGCTCGTCCGACGTCTTCGACCGCGGCTTCGTCACCTACTCCTACCCGGCGAAGGTCGCGATGCTCGGCGTGCCGCAGGCGCTGCTGACCGACCACGGTGCGGTCTCCGAGTCCGTCGCCCGCGCGATGGCCGAGGGGGCGCTCGCCGCCTCCGACGCCGAGGTCGCGGTCGCGGTCACCGGCGTCGCCGGCCCCGGCGCCTCGGAGAAAAAGCCCGAGGGCCTCGTCTGGTTCGCCACCGCCACCGCCGCCGAGACCCGCGCCGAGAAGTTCGAGTTCGGCGCCCTCGGCCGCGCCCGCGTCCGCGCCCGCAGCGTCGAGACCGCGCTGACCCTGCTCCTCCGGGCGATCGCCCGGCGCGGCGAGGCGCCGTGACCCCGTCCCGGCAGGCAAGGTTAACTGGTTAACGCCACACGCCCCCATCTCGACGTCTACCACGGCGCCGGCCGGGAGTGAATTCCCGTCGTCGTCAGCAGGTTAACGGCGGCCCTGCCGGTCCCGCCCGGCCGCCGGAACGCCCCGCCTCAGGCTCCGCCGCGCGGCCCGTAGAGCGCCTCGGCCCGGCGCTCGAAGGCGCGGACGATGCGCATCATCGCCTCGTGGAAGACGAGGCCGATCAGCTTCTGGAGGATCGCCGAGCGGAACTCGAAGTCGACGAAGAAGTCGATCTCGCAGGCGTCGCCGTCGGCCGGCAGGAAGTGCCAGTGGTTGCGCAGGTAGCGGAACGGCCCGTCGAGGTACTCGACGTCGATCGTCCGCGCCTCGGGGTGCAGCGTCACCCGGCTGCCGAACTTCTCGCGGTAGACCTTGAACGAGACGACGAGGTCGGCGTCCATCACCTCGCCCTTGCCGTCGGCGAGCGGCGTGCGCGTGCGCACCCGCGCGGCCGAGCACCACGGCAGGAACTCCGGGTAGCGCGCGACGTCGGCGATGAGCGCGAACATCTCGTCCGCGGAGTAGGGAACGAGGCGCTTCTCGGCGTGGGTGGGCATCGGTCGTTTCGGGCTTTGCGGATTGCCGGGGGCCGACAATGACAATAGGATCCGGCCGCGCACAAGGCCGAATGGCCGGACCGAGGGGCCGCCGAACCGGATGACACGACCGAAATACGTGATCGACGAGATGATCTCGGCGAAGGCGATCGCCGCGCGGGTGGAGGCGCTCGCGCGCGAGATCTCGGAGTTCTACGCCGGCACCGACAAGCTCGTCGTCGTCGGCCTCCTCCGCGGCTCGTTCATCTTCATCGCCGACCTCGTGCGCGAGCTCGACCTGCCGGTCGAAGTCGACTTCCTCGAGGTCTCCTCCTACGGCAACTCGACCGAGTCGAGCCGCGAGGTCCGCATCCTCAAGGATCTCCGCGGCGAGATCGAGGGCCGGGACGTGCTCGTCGTCGAGGACATCGTCGACACCGGCTTCACCCTCAGCCACGTCCTCGCCATCCTCCGCACCCGCCGCCCCGCCCGCCTCGAGGTCTGCGCCCTGCTCGACAAGCCCTCGCGCCGCGAGGTCGAGGTGAAGGCGAAGTGGGTCGGCTTCGAGATCCCCGACCGCTTCGTCGTCGGCTACGGCATCGACTACGCCCAGCGGAACCGCAACCTCGCCCACATCGGCGCGGTGCGGTTCGTCGAGTGACTTGACGGGCGCCCGGAGTTAGCTAACTGTTTGGCTAACTCTGAGGTTCACCGGTGAAGCCCGTCAATATCCACGAAGCCAAGACCCGCCTCTCCCAACTCGTCGCGGCAGCCGAGGCCGGCGAGGAGGTCGTCATCGCCCGCTCCGGGAAGCCGGTCGCCCGCCTCGTGCCGTACGCGGAGGCGCCGGTGAGGCGGCAGTTCGGCGCGATGAAGGGGCGTGCCGCGACCACCGACGCCTTCTTCGAGCCGCTGCCGGAGGACGAGCTCGATGCGTGGGGGCAGTGATCCCGTCGCCGACCTCCTTCTCGACACCCACGCCCTGCTCTGGTGGCTCGACGGCGACGAGCGGCTGGGCCGCGCGGCGCGCGCCGCCATCGCCGCGCCCGCGAGCCGGGTGCTGGTGAGCGCAGCCACCGCGTGGGAGATCACCACCAAGCACCGCCTCGGCAAGCTCCCGCGAGCCGGTGACGTCGCGCGCGATGTCGCGCGCTGCGTCGCGTCGCAGGGTTTCCACGCGCTTCCCGTCACCGTCGTCGATGCGGAACGGGCCGGACGTCTGCCCGGCCCCCACAAGGATCCCTTCGACAGGATGATCGCCGCCCAGGCGCTGGAGGACGGCCGGCTGCTCGTCTCGAACGAGACCGTCTTCGACGCCTACGGCGTCCGCCGCCTCTGGTGAGGCGGCGGGAGCGGGGTCAGCCGCGGGCGTTGCCGACGAGCTTCCACAGGCCCGGCACGACCAGCGCCGCGAGGGCGAGCTTCAGCGCGTCGCCGATCAGGAAGGGCGTCAGGCCCCAGGCGAGGGTCTGGTCGGTGACCGAGGCGTACTTCGCCGGGTCGAAGAGCCCGGTCGCCACGAGGTAGCCGAGCCAGAGCAGCCCCGGCACGTAGATGAGCGCGTTGCCGACGAGAAGCGCCGCCGCCATGCCCGGCACCGTGCGGTCCCAGCCGCGGCGCGCGGCCCGGCCGAGGAAGGCGGTGGCGAGCAGATAGCCGACGAGATAGCCGCCGGTCGCGCCGAGCATGTAGCCGAGGCCGGTCGCGCCCGAGGAGGTGTTCTGGAAGACGTCGAAGCCGACGGCGCCGAGCAGGAGCCAGCCGCCGACGGTCGCCAGCCCGAGGCGCGGGCCGTAGGCGGCGCCGATCGTCAGCACCGCGAAGGTGCCGAGGCTGATCGCCACCGGCGA
>CAZEGY010000130.1:1708-8477 GCA_964511815.1 uncultured Rhodovulum sp. | reverse complement strand
GGCGTCGAGGTGATGACCGTCGAGATGAAGATCAACCTGCTCGCGCCCGGCGCCGGCCGCCTCGTCGCCGAGGGCCGGGTGCTCAAGCCCGGCCGCCGCCTCGTGGTGGTGGCCGCCGACGTCTGGTCCGAGGACGCGGCCGGGCAGCGCCGGCACGTCGCCGCCCTGCAAGGGACGATGATCCCGGTCGACGCCGCGCGCGGGAACGAGCAAGCCGAATCCGCCGGCCGGGCAACGGCCGCGCCCGAAGGGAGAACCCCATGAGCGATTTCACCACGAGCTACGTCTCCGGCATTTCCGACACCCCCCTCCTCGGCCAGACCATCGGCGCGGCCCTCGACCGCGCCGCCGGGCTCTGGGGCGACCGCCCCGCCCTCGTCTCGCCCTCGCAGGGCATCCGCTGGACCTGGGCCGAGCTCCGCGACCGCGCCGACGCCTTCGCCGCCGGCCTTCTCGCCCTCGGTCTCGGCCGCGGCGACCGCATCGGCATCTGGTCGCTCAACCGTGCCGAATGGGCGGTGACCCAGTTCGCCGCCGCCCGCGCCGGCCTGATCCTCGTGACGATCAATCCCGCCTACCGCCTGACCGAGCTCGAGTACGCGCTGAACAAGGTCGGCTGCGCCGCCCTCGTCACCGCCACCGCCTTCAAGTCGAGCGACTATCTCGGCATGGTCGCGACGCTCGCCCCCGAGCTCGCCACCGCCACGCCGGGCGCCCTCCGCGCCGCCCGCCTGCCCGCGCTCCGCACGGTGATCCAGATCGGCGGCCCCGCCGTCCCCGGCACCATCGCCTTCGACGCCGTGCCCGACCTCGCCCACGAACCCGAGCGCGACCGCCTCGCCGCCGTCGGCCGCGAGCTCCAGTTCGACGACCCGATCAACATCCAGTTCACCAGCGGCACCACCGGCTCGCCGAAGGGCGTGACCCTCACCCACCACAACATCCTCAACAACGGCTACTTCGTCGGCCGGGCGCTGAAGCTGCGCGAGGACGACCGCATCTGCATCCCGGTCCCGCTCTACCACTGCTTCGGCATGGTGATGGGCAACCTCGCCGCCGTCACCCACGGCGCGGCGATGGTCTACCCCGGCGAGGGCTTCGACCCGCTCGTCACCCTCGAGACCGTGCAGGCGGAGCGGTGCACCGCGCTCTACGGCGTGCCGACGATGTTCATCGCCGAGCTCGACCACCCCGACTTCGCCCGCTTCGACCTCTCCTCGCTCCGCACCGGCATCATGGCGGGCTCGCCCTGCCCGATCGAGGTGATGCGGCGCGTCGTCGAGCGGATGCACATGGGCGAGGTGACGATCGCCTACGGCATGACCGAGACCTCGCCGGTCAGCTTCCAGAGCGCCACCGACGACCCGCTCGAGCGCCGCGTCTCCACCGTCGGCCGCGTCCACCCCCACCTCGAGGTCAAGATCGTCGACGCCGAGGGCCGCACCGTGCCGCGCGGCGAGCCGGGCGAGCTCTGCACCCGCGGCTACTCGGTGATGCAGGGCTACTGGGGCGACCCGGAGAAGACGGCCGAGGTCAAGGACGCCGCCGGCTGGATGCACACCGGCGACCTCGCCAGCCTCGACGCTGAGGGGTACTGCAACATCGTCGGCCGCATCAAGGACATGGTGATCCGCGGCGGCGAGAACCTCTACCCGCGCGAGATCGAGGAATTCCTCTTCACCCACCCGAAGATCCAGGCGGTGCAGGTCTTCGGCGTCGCCGACGCCAGGTACGGCGAGGAGCTCTGCGCGTGGATCACCCTCCGCGACGGCGAGGCGATGACCGAGGACGAGGTCCGCGACTTCTGCCGCGGCCAGATCGCCCACCAGAAGATCCCGCGCTACGTCGAGTTCGTCGCCGAGTTCCCGATGACGGTGACCGGCAAGGTCCAGAAGTTCCTCATGCGCCGCGAGGTCGAGGAGCGCCTCGGCCTCGAGGCCGAGAAGACCGCCTGAGCCACCCGCCGCGATCAGGGCTGCGCGATCAGAACCGATCGTCGGGCAGGTGGCAGGCGATGCAGCTCCGCGTCGGGCCGGCATCGTGGCCGGCCGCCGCCTCGGTCGCGTGGCAGGTGCGGCAGAGGTCGTGGAACTGCCGTTCGAGGAGCGCGGAGACCTTCGGGTCGGTGACGTGGCAGTCGATGCACGACGAGCCGGTGGTCCCGTCGACGAACTCGTGGTGACAGGTGGC
This sequence comes from uncultured Rhodovulum sp., assembly GCA_964511815.1. GTDB lineage: Bacteria > Pseudomonadota > Alphaproteobacteria > Rhodobacterales > Rhodobacteraceae > Amaricoccus. Next base: position 6,287 of record CAZEGY010000130.1, on the reverse strand, counting down.
GCAGAACACGCCGCGGTGGTCGTCGTGCATGAAGGTCATCGGCAGGATCGGACGCCCCCCGCCGGAATAGACCGCCCGGTGCGCGACCGGCACCGGCGGCGGCGGTCCGAAAACGACGAGCCCGACGCCGAGAAGCAGGAGCGCGGCGAGAAGCCCCTTCACCAGGAAGGGCTCCGCGCGAGAAGGAAGGCCGCCACCGCGGCGAGGCCGAGCGCGGCATAGGCCGCGCCCGAGGCGGCGGGCGGGTCGCCGAGCCGGGCCCAGGCCGCCCGGCCGAAGCAGGTCGCGGCGACGAGGAGGACGAGGAGCAGGTCCTGCCCCCAGCGCGCGACGTAGAAGCCGGTCAGCATCACGTGCAGCGCCGCACCGCCGACGACGGCGACGCCGAGGACGCGATGGACGTTGCGGAAGGTGCGGAAGCGGCGGTGGACGCGCATCCGGTCGGGCATCCGGGCGAGCACGGTCAGCGCCGCGAGCAGGACGAGCGCGAGGAGCCCGAGCCACATGGCGAGGGGCGCGCCGGGCTGGAGGTGGACGCGCACGGCGCCGTCGCCGGCGAGGAACCAGAAGGCGTGGAGCAGGGCGACCGCCAGCACCCAGTAGCCGAGCACCTCGTGGCGGCGCACGTCGCGCCCGCGCGGCCCCGGGATCGACTGGAACAGGAGCCCGGCGAGGGCGAGGAAGCCGAGCGCGTTGCCGAGGTCCCAGAACCAGCCGCCGCCGACGGCGGAGCCGCCCGCGAAGCTGACGAGGAAGACGAGCGCGACGAGGACGGCGAGGACCGTGACGCCGCGGCCCGGCGCGCCATGCCGCGCCATCAGGGCCAGGGATAGTCCGCGATCGACACCCCGTCCCGGGCGAGCGCGGCGGCGAGCTCGCGGCGGTAGGCGACGACGTCGGCGACCGGGAGGGCGCGGCGGCGCGTCACCTCCTCGGCGGAGAAGTGCGGGGCGCCGTCGCCCCAGGCGTCGAGGATGTAGTTCGTCACCTCGGCGATCCCGGCGTCGCTCAGGCCCGCCGAGACGACGCCCGGCACGTGCATCATGTAGGTCCGCCCCATGTCGTAGCGCGCGATGTGGCCGACCGAGTCGAGAAAGCTCGGAATGCCCGCGTCCGGCGCGCCCTCGCCGCTCATCACGTGACAGCCCGAGCAGTGGAGGGCGTAGGTCACGTGCGGCGACACGGCGCCGGCCTCGGTCACGGCGGGGCCGGACGCGAGCACGAGGAGGCCGAGGAGCAGTCGTCGCATTCTCTCGCTTCTTCCCGGCCCTACTCCGTCGCCGGGCGGAGGGCCTTCACGTCGTTCATCGTCAGCTCGCTCCGCGCCGCGGCGATGTCCGCGGCGGTCACCGTCGCGCCGGTCCCGCCGAGGCTGTCGAGCACGAAGGTCGCGATGGCGGCGAGCTCGTCGTCGGAGGCGCCGGCGACCGGCGGCATCATCATCCCGGCGTAGGACTCGCCGCGCACGGTGATCTGCATGTTCAGGCCCTTGGCGACGACGCCGCTGACGTATTTCGGCGCGGCGTCGCCGAGGGCCTGCCAGAAGTCGGGCCGGTCGAGCGGCGGCGCGAGGCCGGGCGTGCCGATGCCGCCGGCGTTGTGGCAGGCGGAGCAGTGGTCTTCGAAGAGGGCGGCGCCGTCGAGGCTGGCGGCTCCGGCGACGCCGCCGCAGAGCGCGAGCGCTGCGACGGCCGCGGGCAGCTGGCGGTGGTTCATTCGGCGACACCCATCACGATCGAGACCGTGCAGTGATAGCCCTTGTCGGCGTTGGCCATGCACCAGTTGATGTCGTTGTAGAGCCCCATGCGGTAGCCCGGCCGCTCGCCCTGGTTGTTGTTGCAGAAAGCCGCGCCGAAGACCGCCGGCTTGCCGCAGCAGTCGTTGTAGCTGATGAGGTAGTTCTTGCCGTCGTCGGGGTTGGCGCAGGTGCCGACCCACGACACCGCCGAGGTCGACGAGCCCGGCGGGCAGGTCCGGATCGTGCCCCCCGACTGCTCGCAGAGGAAGCCGTCGATGGCGCAGTGGCGCCAGTAGGTGCAGGGGTCGGCGCCCTCGGCGGTCTCCGCCGCGTTCGCCCGGCGGTCGAAGGGCAGGACCGGCAGGCCCGCCGCCGCCCCGGCGAGGACGGTGCCGGTCGTCGCGAGGAACGAGCGGCGGCCGAAGCTGCGCGCCGAGGAGCGCACGTTGGCCTCGACCACCTTGTCGAAGCGCTTCAGCAGGCTGTCGATGATGCGGGACATGATCGCGGTTCCTTCTGCGAGGCGTTACGAGGGCAGGCCGGCGACGGCCGCCTGATAGGACGGGATGCCGGTCTCCGAGGCGGTGAACAGGCTCTCGAGCTGCTCGCGGCTGTTGACGAGGCCCTTGGCGGCGACAGTGCCGCCCTTGTCGATCAGGACGGCGAAGGGGAGCTTCGCCACCATGAAGCGCATGCCGAGCTCGGGGGAGAGCGCATAGGGGAACGCCGCGAGCCCCTCGCTCTCGATCAGCCGGCGGTGCAGCGCCTCGCGCCCGTCGGAGGCGAGGATGACGTCGAGCCAGCCCGCCTCGTCGGCGCGGATCGACTTCAGGGCCGGCAGCAGCGCCTTGCAGATCGGGCAGCTCGTCGAGAGGAAGAAGACGAGCTGCGCCCGGCCGCCCTCCCCGAGGGTCAGCGGCGGGCCGTTCAGGTTGGGGAGCGCGAGTGCCGGCACCTTCTCGCCGAGCTCGGGCCCGCTCGACGAGATCATCGCCCCTACCGGCGCGACGCGCTCGAAGAGGATGCCGACCTGCCGGGCGAGCGCGAAGATCACCCCGGTCTGGAGGATGACGACGATCCAGAGCGCGACGACGGCGAAGCCGAGGAGGCTCATCGCCGGTCCTCCGCCGCCGGAACGTGGGCGCGGTGCGCGGCGAGCTTCTCCGCCACCCCGTACTGCGCCGCGAGCACCATCGCGACGAGGATGGCGACGAGGGCGTCGAGGGGCGGCACCGTCGCCGCCGGCAGGACCGCGGCGGCGAGCCCGAGCGCGGCGAGGACGGCGTTGCGCGCCAGCGTCAGCCCCGAGACGAGCTGCGGCGGCCCGCCGCAGCCGCACTCGATCCGCCGCCGGCCGCCGAGGAGCGCCGCCGCCATCAGGACGCCGTAGCCCAAGAAGAGCCCGGCCGCCGCGAGGCCGCCGAGGGGGCGCGTCGCCGGCAGGACGAGGGCGACGACGGTCGCGACCTCCGCGGCGGTCAGCGCGCGCACCGCCGGCGCCGCCCAGGCGTCGGGGACGAGGCCGTAGCCCTGGGCGAAACCGACGGTCTCGAGGAAGCGGTCGAGCTTGTGCCAGGCGGCACGCGCCAGCACGATCACGAGGAAGGCCGTGACCGTCACCGACGCCAGCGGGGCGGCCCCGGTCATCAGAAGTCGGTCGCGACGATGGTCGGGAAGATCGCGACCGGCGCGCGCGCCGCGGTCTCGGTGACGCTCACCGTGTCGCCCTTGGTCACCTCGTAGCGGTGGACGCCGCCGAGGTGGTCGATGGCGACGAGCACCGGGCTCTCGCCGCCGCTGATCGCGATGCTCGCCTCGTGGTGCGCCTCGGAGCGGCCGACGACCGTGTCGGTGCCCATGTCGATCGCCCAGATCTCCTCGGCCGGCGCCTTGTGCGAGCCGTCGCTCGGGTTCGAGTGCATGAGCACGAAGAGCGTGTTCAGGGGCTCGCTGTAGGCCATGAGGTTGTAGCCGCCGGGCGCCCAGTTCTCCTCGGCGAAGGGGATGGTGCGGTCGAGGACCGGCACGTCGCCGCTGTCGTCGACGACGTAGAGCGTGCCGCCGTAGGAGACGTAGACGAGCTTGCCGTCGACCCGCATCGCGTCGCCGTAGAGCGGGTCGGCGTCGGCATCGAAGATCTTCTCCGACTTCGCCGGCTCGCCGGCCGCGCCGCTCGCGTCGTAGGTGTACTTGGCGATCGTCCCGTCGCCGCAGAGCGTGGTGAAGGCGGTGCCCTCGACCGAGGGATAGGCCGTCCAGCACCCCGGCGTCGGGATCTCGCCGAGCTCCCTGCCCTCGACCGCGTCGGCGATGGTGATCGAGGTCGCGGGCGTGGCGTTCTGGACGAGGAGGAAGTCGCCGTCGGCGGAGACGTTGAGGGTGCCGCGCTGGCTCAGCGCCTGGGCGAGCTTCGGCGAGACGGTGAACTCCTGCTTGGCGAGCAGGGTCTGCGGGTCCCAGGCGTGGACCACCCCCTCGGCCTCGCCGTAGGTGTAGCGCCGCAGGTAGGTCGAGGCCGAGTAGAGCGTCGACTTGTCGGGGCTCATCGTCATCGTCGCGAAGGTGCCGGTGCCGATCGAGCCGACGAGCGACAGGTCGTCGGCGTTGAGCACGTAGATCGGGCTCGAGCCGTTGATGCCGAAGTCCATGACGTAGAAGTGCGGCCCTTCGGGAATGCGCTCCTGCACCGTCAGGGTCTCGGGCGCGACCTCCTCCTGGGCGAGGGCGACCGTCCCGGAGAAGGCGAGGACCGAAAGGGCAACGACGAGCTGACGTGTCATGGGCGACCTGCTGGGTTGCTTGGGGGACGATTGCGCTCGGAAGGATCCGCGGGCGAGGGGC
>CAZEGY010000130.1:0-1608 GCA_964511815.1 uncultured Rhodovulum sp. | reverse complement strand
CGCTGGCGTCGCTGGTACCTGACCGTCACGGGTCCCTCCCTCGCCGGCACCGGCCAACCACCGGCCACGCGCCTCACGCTGGCACGATCGTGAACGCGATCGCGCACGATTTCAACGCCGGCGAGGCGGCGCGGGGAGGATTGTCGTCTGGGGGAACGGGAGGCGCGGCGCCGGCCCGCGCCGGCGGGCCGGCCGCGGCTCACATGCCGAGCGCTTCCTTGTAGAGCTCGAGGATCGCCTCCTCCTCGGAGACCTCGCTCGAATCGCGCTTGCGGAGCGCGATGAGCTTCTTCAGCACCTTCACGTCGTAGCCGCGGGCGCGGGCCTCGGCCATGACGTCCTTCATCTGCTCGCCGAGATCCTTCTTCTCCGCCTCGAGGCGCTCGTAGCGCTCGACGAACTGGCGGAGCTCGCCGGCGGTGACCCGGTACTGCTCGCGTTGGCCCTCGTCTTCCAGGATCTCTTCCATCTTCCCATTCCGCTCGATCTGAGGCGGCCGGACCCTAGCGGCGGCGGGATGGGGCGGCAAGGTGCCTTGCGGCCGCCCGGGCGCTCGCGTATCGCTCCGCCGATGCACCCCTTCGCCCTGCTCGGACTGGTCCTGACCATCACCGGCCTCGCCGGCCTCGGCTACTGCGTGTGGCAGGGCATCCGCATCCGCGGCCGCAACCTGCCGCCCGCGGAGATCCACGCCCGCCTCCACCGGCTGATCGCGGTCAACCTCGGGTCGGTCGCGCTCTCGGCGCTCGGCCTCGCCGTCCTCGTCTTCGGGGTGCTGCTCTAACCGCGCGCCCTCACGCCGCGGCGCGGGTGCGGGCGGCGCGGCGGAAGTAGTCGACGATCAGCCGCGCCCACGCGTCGTTGGCGACCGGCCGCGCGAGCGAGGCCCGGGCCGCGTCGGCCTCGGCCTCCGGGAAGGCGGTGCCGGCGCGGAGGGCGAGGAGCTCGTCCATGAACCCGGCCCCGAACTCCGGGTGCGGCTGGAGCGAGACCGCGTCCGGGTCCTCCGGGTCGCCGTAGGCGACCGCCGCGACCTCGCAGTGCGGCGAGCGGGCGAGGACCGTCGCGCCCTCGGGCAGCGCCACGACCTGGTCCTGGTGGAGCGCGCGCACCGCGAAGCGGTCGGGGACGTCGGTCAGCCACGACGGGCGATGGACGATCTCGTAGTCCTGCACCCCGAGGCCCCAGCCCCGGTCCGACTTCACCGCCCGGCCGCCGAGGGCCTCGGCGAGGAGCTGGTGGCCGAAGCAGACGCCGACGACCGGCACCCGCGCGGCGACGCAGTCGCGGAGGAAGCCCTCGAGCGGCGCGATCCACGGCAGGTCGTCGTAGACCCCGTGCCGCGAGCCGGTGACGAGCCAGCCGTCGGCGTCGTGGGGCGCGCCCGGCATCTCGCCGGCGACGACGCGGACGGTGCGGAACCCGAGGCCCGGGTCCGCCGCCGCGAGGAGCTCGCGGAACATCGCGGGATAGTCGCCGTGGCGCGCCTTCAGGCCCTCGGCGACCTCGCCCGTCTCCAGAATGCCGATCCGCATGATCCCCCGCTCCCAAGCCGACGCGCCAAGATAGGCCCGCGCCCGGCGCCGTTCAACTCGCGCCGAGCGGGCG
>CAZEGY010000129.1:0-8530 GCA_964511815.1 uncultured Rhodovulum sp. | reverse complement strand
CGGTCGACGACGATGACGTCGAAGCTGTCGCCCGGGCCGGCCAGGCGCTTGCAGACGACCGGCCCCTTGGCGTCCTCGATCGGCGCGCCCACGACCCTCGCGATAACGTCGTCGTTGATCTCGAGGATGAAGACGCCCGGCGTCTTCATCTTCTCCTCCCCGGGATACTCGAACGCGCCGCTCGCGTCAGGGCGGTCGAAGAACGGCGTGCCGGCGCGCTGGCCGCCCGAGGTCACCGCCCGCTCGCCGCTCATGTACTCGCCGTCGGACGCGGTGACGAAGAACTCGCCCGAATAGGGCGTCCCGTCCTCGAAGCGGATCGAGCCGCGGACGACGAAGCGCGGCGCCGGCTCGGCCGGCTGCCGGGTGAGCCGGGGCCCCCGGGGCAGGGTCGCAGGGCATGTCTCCTTGGGGTCCACGCCCGGGTAGCGTTCCGTGAAGCAGCAGCGTGTCGCCGTCCCGCTGTCGTTCAGGCACCAGCCGCCCCCGACCGAGCCGGGCGCCGGGAGGTTGAACGTGTCGGGCTGGGCGACGTCGGCCGGCAGCGCGGCGGCACGGGTGAAGAGGAACTCGGTCCGCCGGTTCGGCCGCCAGGCGTTCTCGGTGTCGAGGACCGGGTCGAGCTCGCTGCAGCCGAGCCACTTCAGGATCTCGCCCGGACAGTTCGGCAGGAACCGGCCGTCCGGCACCGACAGGTTCTCGGCCGAGAGGTAGGCCTCGATCAGCACCGGCCAGGTCGCGTCGTCGAGCGCGCCGGTCTGGGTCAGGCCGTTCCGCGACTGGAACTCCCGAACCGCCGCGTCGGTCATCGGTCCGTGGTCGCCGTCGATCCGGCCGTTGTAGAAGCCGCGATCCTGCAGCATCTGCTGGTATTCGCGGGCGCCCCAGCCGTCGTTGATCGTGACCCCGGGCGTGCGCCGCCGGCGCAGCCGGTTCCACGCGTCGATCGCCGCCTGCGGGTCGTCGGCGAAGCGGATCATGGCGAAGGCGCTGCGGGCGCGCCGCTCCGAGAGCGACTGGTTGTAGGAGGTCGACCCGACGAGGTCGGTATGCCCGACCGTCAGCAGCTTCATGTCGCCGTTCGCCGCGGCGAAGTCGGCCACCTGACGCACCACGTGCTTGAGGCAGGGCTCTATGAAGGCGCTGTCGAACCGGAAGTGGATCAGGAAGCGCAGCGCGACGGCGGCGTCGTCGCGGAGGACGATCTCGACCTCGGTCGTCTCTCCCGGCCGGACGGTCGCGGGAGTCGATCCGGCGAGGTCCCCACCATCCCGCGCCGCGCCGACCGCAGTCGCCCTCGCGGTGAACTCGCCCGCCGGGAACGGGTCCTCGGTCCACCGGTTGCCGCTGCGGTTCGTCATTGGGCGGTCGGTGATGATCTCGGGCCCGCTCGTGGTACCGGTGACCGTCAGGGTCACGGTGGCCGGGTCGAAGGCGGGATCGCTCTCGTGGACGACTCTGACTACGAGCACGCCCTCGTCCGGATCGACCTTCGGCGGAGGCGGGGGCGGCGGCGGCACCTCGGGCTCGGGTGCGGGCGCTTCGGTGAATTCGCGGAGCCGGAGGCGGTACTCGTAGCAGTCCGGATGCCCGGCGCGCTCGGTGATCTCGAACCGGTCGATCAGCACGTCGTCGAGCGTGGTGGCCGACACGATGTCCGCCGCGAAGATCAGCGGCTCCGCCGCACGGAACGCGTCGCGGAGCCGATCGAGTCCTTTCCGCGCCTCGGTCCCGCTCTGCACGCCCGTCAGTTCGACCGCGGAGCCCGCTCGCCCGAGCCGCTGGAAGAAGTCCCCCGGCATCGCCGGGATGTCGTGGCGCGTGATGACCTGATCCATGTCCAGCTGGATCAGCTGGACCTGCTGGAGCTCGATGTCTCCGAGCATCGGGCGGATCGGCTGCGTCATCGCCGCGGCTCCCGGGGCCTCAGGCCTTGAGCGAGTTCAGGTGGGCGACGATCGCTTCGATCAGCGAGATGATCTCACCCTTGACCTCGTCGATGGACGGCAGGCCGCTGACGATGTTGGCGATGTCGCCGACGGCCTCGAAATCGGCCGCGTTCTCCGGCAGAAGGGTCTTGGCCGAGTCGATGAACTCCTTGATCTTTCCCGTGAACTGAGCGGCCTCTGCGAGACCGGGGATGGCGCTCACGTCGAGGTTCTGCACCTCGGTCTTCACGAGGTTCATCAGCTCGATCAGTTTGTTGAGCAGCACGTCGATCTGGTCGGGGATGATCGAGCGCAGCGCCACGATCGCCGGCTTGATGACGGGGACGTTGTCGTCGAGGAAGACCTTGAAGTCCTGGAGGACGTCCTTGAGGTCTTCGAACAGGTTGCCGGCCATGTCAAACTCCTCTGTCGTTGTCCTCAGCCGCCGCCGCTCTGGTTGAGAGCCCGGAGGCGGCCGAGCAGGTCGGTAAGCGGCTCGACGAAGCGCTCGAGCCCGGTGGTGAAGTCGAGCGACAGGTCGAGCCCGTCGACGAGGTCGTCGATGAGATCGGTCGCGTCCTGCAGGATGTCGTCGTCGAGGATCGACACCTCCTCCGGCTCGACCGGCTCCAGAAACTCGCGCAGGACCAGCGCGTAGGCGAAGCGCTCGGGCTTCCCCGCGATTTCGCGCGTCTTGAAGTCGTCGATCAGAACCTGCTCGACCTCGGCGTCGGTCACGATGTCGGCGACAAAGGACACCGGCTCGGCTGCCTCGAACCTCGCGGCGATCGATTCGAGAAGCCCGAGCGAGTCCGGCCCGCTCGCGATCCCGGACACCAGGATCGCCGTGGCATGGCGGCCCATGTCCTGGAAGTAGCTGCCGTCCATCTCGGGCGAGCGATGCTCGGCCAGCGACCGCGCGTCCCGGACGACCAGCGTCTGGATCTGGGGCAGGGCGATATCGTCGAGCATCGGACGCATTGCGGCGCCTCACACGTCGATGCCGTAGCGCCGCGCCTCGTCACGAAGGATCTGCGCCAGCGCGTCGGTAAGCTCGTGTCGGTCGAAGCGCGGCCCCTCGCCGTCCGGCTCGCCCCGCAGGCGGGGCGGCCCGGGCACCCCGTCCGCGACGACCGACTGGGGCGCGGCAGGGCCCGGACGTTCGGCAAACGGCACGACCTCCGCCAGCGGATGCGCGAGGTCGGGCTGCGGCGGCGATCCGCGAAACGCCGGATGGGGCGGCGGCGAGAGAATATCGTGCTCCAGCGCGTCGGACGCTCGGCGATCGCGGGCCGGCACGGCGCCCGGCTCCGCGAACGCGAAGTCGCGTCTCGGGCTCTCCGTCGGCGGCGCCTTGCCTGTCCGGCCCGCCGCCGCGGGAGGCACGCCGGCGAACTCCGGCCGGGCGCGCGGTCGGCGCGCGCGGTCGGCGGGAGGCGGTTCCTGCCGGGCCGGGCGGTCGCTCGCGGCCGGCACCGCGCGCGGCGAGGCCAACCGCGCGAGGCGTGCGGTCGAGATCCGGATGCCGTCGATGCCCTTCGTCCACGCCGCCATGACGATGCCCGTCCCGGCGGCGCCGGACGGTGCGCTCCCGTGGGGCGCGCGCCGCGACGCCGCGGCTTCCGAAACCCGGCTGCGCCAGGCCGCGAGGTCCGCGGGCGCCGTCCCGGACGGATCCTTGGGCGTGGCGGCGGGTCGCGAACCCCGCGTCGGAACCCGCCTCGGAAGCGCGATGGCGCGGGGCTCGCCGCGCTCGGCCGCCTCGGGTCCGGCCATCGCACGCAGCCGAGCGGGCGCGATCCGGCCCCTGGAGGGGGGCGGCGTCACCGGCTTGCCCTCGCGCTTGTCTGCATAGGTCGGCGGGGCCGACGTCGCGCCCGGCGGCTGGGCGTAGACCGGCCCGCTGCGGCCCGGCCCCCCGTCTGCGAGCAGCGCGGCCTTCCGCCTGCGCCGGGAGGCCTTCTCCGGCGGCGCATCGGTCTCCTCCGGCCTCTGGCTCGCACGCTCGAGGCAGGAGAAGGCCGGCGCGACCGACACCCGGGCAGCCTCGCTGATCCAGGCCGCGCAGGCCGAGGCCCTGACGAAGTCCCGGACCGCTGCCGTGGCCTTGCGCGCATGGCGACGCTGATCGGCCGGCGCGCGCCCTCCGCAGAAGGCGAGCGATGTGAGCCTTTCGGGCGCAGCCAGGGAGAGGGGCGACGTCATCCTGCCCGCGCCTCCCGCTCGCCCATCTCGAGGTAGAGCAGAATCTGCCCGATGGTCATGCCGCTGACCTCCTCAGGGGTCCAGCCGAACTCACGCGCCAGGACGAAGCAGGCCTTGGCGAGCGGCGCCTGCACCATCTCCTCGAGTGCGTTCCTGGGCAGGTCTATTCCGCTCACCGCGTTGACCCGGTCGACGAGATACCGGGCCAGCCCCGCCGGCATCCGCTGGATGTCGTCGAGCGACATCCGCGGCTCGACGAGCGCCTGCTGGATCATCAGCGCCGCCGAGAGGCTCTCGTCGTCCTTCGACGCCTTGGCGATGAGCTGCAGGTCACGAACCGAGAGCGGACGCACGCGCACCACGCCCGCCCCCGCCCCCGACCCCGAGCGGGCGGGGTCGAGATGCTCCGGCGCGATCTCCACCACGTGCTCGACGGCACTTCCCGCCAGCAGGTCTTCGGCCGTCAGCGTCATCGGTCACTCCGTCGCTATGCTTGGTCGATGAAGACCGGACCGGCCGAAACGCCGCTGTCGTCGTCGAAGTCGGCGATGTCGATGCTGCGGGCGCGGAAGGTGGCCTGCTCCATTAGGATGTCGTCCTCGGGCAGCGAGAACGACCAGTTCTGGAACTTGACCCCGTTCAGCGTGAGCTGCGCCTGCCCGACCACGGCCGGGTCATCGAGCTGGAGCGTCATGTTGAACTCGGGCTGGAACGTCCGCTGGCTCTTCGCCGTGTCGAGGAAGCCCTTCCTTCCCATCAGCAGGCCCAGAAGCGCACCGTTGATGTAGGCCCGGTCGATCTCGCCGCAGATATGTATGTCGCCCTCGTGCAGCGAGATGACGTGCCGGAACCCGATCTCGAAAAACTCCCGGAGGTCGGTGTGGATGGTGACGCGGACCCCGGTGACGCGGCCGACCGCGGTGGCGATCTCGTACCGGCTGATGATCGATTCCGCGTCGCTCCCCGGTGGCGTGTCGAGGGGCGCAAGGGTGAGCGTCCCGTCGCTGCCCGTGAACACGTTGGTGTTGGCCATGGCTGGGGTTTCCCTATTCGAGGAACATCGTGACCTTGATGAAGTCGATGCTGAACGTCGGCCTGAGGACCATCGTCACGCGCGCGATGCCGCGCCGCTCGTCGTCCCGCGTCGCCGTGACCTCGAGCTCGTAGCTCACGAGCTCCTCGTCGACGACCATCTCGGTCAGGAACGAGTTGATCGTCGAGCGCATCGCCGCGCGCACCCGCTCGTTGTTGAGAAGGCCGATGTAGGGGTTGGCCGCCGACCGGACGCCGAACTTGGCCTTGTCCACGATCCGCCGCGTGGTGATCTGGTGCCAGGCGGTGTTGGTCGAGGTCGTGATGCCCTTGACCGTCCGGAACCCGAGCTTCCTCTCGATCGCCAGCACCCGCGCCAGCACCAGCCGGCGCAACTCGGCCTGGGTGTACAAGACCTCCAACCCCGCGACCGCCAGAACCTTGTTGGTCAGGCTGCGGTTGACCGGCGCGCCCGAGATCATGCCCGCGACGGCCGCCGCGGCGTATCCGCCCGACAGAGTCACCCGCAGACGGCTGACCGGGTCGGTGACGCTGATCCCGGGGGCGACGAACACGATGCGGTCGCTGGCCAGATCGTGTTCGAGTATGTCGCCCAGCGCCTCGTCGATCGCCGACCCGATGATGCCGATGCGCTCCCGCTTGTTGCTGTCCGACGACGCGCTGTTCACGTGGGCGGTCAGCGTCGCGCCCAGCGCCGTGTGGTTCTGGCCGGCCGCCACGATGATGAACGCGGGCTCGTCGGCCAGCGCGTCCAGCCCGCTGTCATAGTCGGCGCTGGCAGCCCCGTTCGTGCCGCCAGCGTTCGCGCCGCTGCCGAAGGTCTGGAACGTGGTGGCGTCGGCGAATTCGGTCGGCGGCTCGAGCGCGTTGGCGGCGTCTTCGGCGCCGGCGGCCAGACCGGACCCGCCGGGCTCCGCGTTGACCAGGCCCACCAGATGCCGCCCGCTCGCCACCGTGAACGCTTCCTCCACGCCAGCGTGGCGAAGCGTCACCTTGCGGCAGTTCGCGACGGGCACCGCGTAGGTCACGAGGACGTGCGCGTTCGCGGGCACGTCGTTCGCCACGAATGTCACGTTTCCATTGCCCAGGTCGATGTGAACTTCACCGGGGGCGAGGTCCCCCGGGGCAGCTGCGTTCGACTGGCGCACCGTGGGCCGGATCGGCACCGAGGACCCTTCCGGTATCACCGAGACCACGTTTCGCACGCTCTCGGCAGCGACGCCGTGCTCCAGGGAGAAGCCGGTGAAGCCGGCTCCGGCGGTCGTTTCCTCATCCACGACAACGGCCGGTTCGCCAGCCGCCGAAACGTTGATCTCCAGCTCGTTCGCCCACGAGCCCGGCGTCTTGGCCGTCAACGTGCAGCAGGTGCCGCCCGCCGATGCGACGGCGAACTCGGCGGACGCCGCCGTCGTTTCCGGCGGGACGCTGGCGTCCTTGCCGGTGACACGCACCGCGATCACGTCGCGCGCCCCATGGTCGTAGGCGAGGTCCAGCGCCCTGACCAGGGTCAGCTCGTCTGTCGCGCCCTCCACGAAGGCGTCCGGCTCGCCAAAGACCTCCCTCGCCTCCGCGGGCGAGCCGATGATGACCGGCTCGTCGACCGGACCCTTGCTGGCGGTCCCCACCATGCCGATTGCGCTGATCGACACGACGCCCGGGATGATCAGCCCTTCTGGACGGACTTCGATCGATACGCCGGGTAGGATCTGTTCCATGTCTTTCTCCAGTCTGGTCCGAAAAGGGGCGACGCCTCAGCCGGACGTTTGTCGGTTCGCGAGAATGCGGAGGTACAGAACAGCCGGTAGGGCCAGGGCCGGCTCGCCGTAACGGATGGCGAGGAAATCACGCCCCGTGCGGAGCGTGATCGGGCGGGTGAAGGACCGCGAGCGGGGCACGTAGACGTCGCCGACCGCGTCCTCGTTCCAGTCGCCGAGCTCGAACGTGTCGCCAGGAGGGCCGAGCTGGTCGAGGAAGTCGGCGAGCGTGGCGAAACTGACCCGCGCCGCGATCTCCGGGCTCGGCCCGTCGCCGACCGCGTCGAGGAAGCTGTCGAGGTCTGGGTAGTCGGTCGGAGCCGCCACGGCCCCGGCGATCCCCCGCTCGAGCGTGACGCCGGCCCCGAGGAACGCGATCGGCAGGAACGCGAAGCCCAGGATCCCGGTCAGCCTCAGGCCGCGTCCGCCCCCGACGGGCCGGGCCACCAGCGACGGAGCCGCCTCGTCGTCCCAGCGACGCATCTCGTCGATGACGGCCTCGATACTGGCCTCCGGCGACCCGGTCTCCTCGAGGTCCGACCGCACCGGGATCCGCACGATGAAGCTCTCCGCCTCGTCATTGTCGGTCGCGTGATACTCGTAGAGGAACTCCAGGTCGCTGGTCTTGCGCCAGGCCGACAGGACGCCCGAGTGCTCGGCCGGCGCGTTCGACGCGATCCTGAACTTCAGGAAGCCCAGGGCGCGCAGGCTCGCCGACGCGCCGAGGAGGTTGGCGTGGATTGCCCCCATGGCGTCGTCGACGCCATCCGGCGTGCCATCCCAGATCTCGATCCGTGCCGTGCCGTCGAGGTGCATGCCCGTGAGCGCGGCGACGGGATACCCGAACCGCTGCTCGGTCCCGCGGCGGTTGCCGATGGCGAGGTTCCGGCCGACGGCCGACACGACATGCAGGCTGTTCTCCGGCAAGATCCCGCGCCGCGGAATGAACGGCCGCAGATGTGCCTCGAGCACCTCGGCAAGCGCATCGTCCAGTGGCAATGCGGTGGGCACCATCGCTCCCCGAAATGGACTTCGACCAATTTCCGGGATCGCATGCCGCCCGGCCGGCAAGGAAGAGAAGCAAGGGCCGTGCCACGCCTGCCGCACACCCCTAACGGATAGCGATCTAAAGGAGAGTCCTTCAGCCGTCCGCACGGCCGGGTCGATGCGGACCCGGCCCTCGCCGACCGAGGTCAATGAAATCATCGCGCTAGGCGTCGGCGGCTGCGGAGGCCGCCGGGTCGGACGGCGCCCGACCCTGTCAGTGCGTGCGGGATTCGGCCGCCAAGGCGCGGGTCGCGCGGCGCACCTCGGCACTTGGGGTGCCGGCTCGGAGCTGTAGACTCTGGGGATTGAACGAAGCCGCTGCGCGGCAGGGGGACTGCTTCGCGGTCGGAGCCGGACGAAATCGTCCTCGTCGAGGCCGGCGCCGGCGACCGCGGGATCGGCCGCGTAAACTTCGGCGACGCCCTCGGCCATCGGCCGGTGGTAGATACCGAAACCGGAGTATCCGCACCTCCACCAGAAACGTTTCAATCATAATAACGCTTACCCGGAGAGAGAAGGCCGTTCCCTTGCCTGTCGAACTCC
>CAZEGY010000128.1:0-8531 GCA_964511815.1 uncultured Rhodovulum sp. | reverse complement strand
AGGTGTGCTTGACCGTGGTGGTGCCGGCGCCGGACGAGCCGGTGACCGAGATGATCGGATGCTTCTTGCTCATCTTGCCCCTCAGCTCCGGAAAAGGCCGCGCTTGCCGAAGAGCGCCGAGGTCTCGGCCTCGCTCAGGTCGTGGTAGGCGGCGACGCGGTCGACCTTCTCGGCCGAGCCGAAGACGAAGGGCGTGCGCTCGTGCAGGCTCTCCGCCCGCTGGTCGAGGAGGCGGTCGCAGCCGTCGGTGGCCTTGCCGCCGGCCTGCTCGATCAGGAAGGCGATCGGCGCGCATTCGTAGACCCGGCGCAGGCGGCCGTGCTCGTAGCCTTTCCGCGAGTCGGACGGGTAGAGGAAGACGCCGCCGCGGGTGACGATGCGGTGGACCTCGGCGACGAGCGAGGCGATCCAGCGCATGTTGAAGTCGCAGGCGTGCGGCCCCTCGGCGCCGGCGAGGCAGTCGTCGATGTAGGCGCGGACCGGCCGCGGCCAGTGGCGGTAGTTGGAGGCGTTGATCGCGTACTCGCTCGAGCACTTCGGCACCGCGATCCCCTCGTGGGCGAGGCGGAAGACGCCGGTGGCGCGGTCGAGGACGAACTTGGAGACGCCCTCGCCGAAGCTCGCGACGAGCGCGGTCTGCGGGCCGTAGATGACGTAGCCCGCGGCGCGGAGGTCGGCGCCGGGGCGGAGGAAGCTCGCCTCGGCGTCGTCCTCGGCGGGGTAGAAGCCGAAGATCGTGCCGATCGAGACGTTGACGTCGATGTTCGAGGAGCCGTCGAGCGGGTCGATGGCGATGGCGAGGTCGCCGTCGGCGTCGAGTGCGGTCACCGTGTCGAGTTCCTCGGAGGCGTACCAGCGCACCCCGGTCCCGGCGAGCGCCCGGCGGAAGGCGGCGTCGGCGATGACGTCGAGCGCCGCCTGGGTGTCGCCGTCGCTGTTCTGCCCGAGCCGCGCCCCGAGGGCGTCGCCGAGGCCGCCGGCGGCGATCGCCGCCGAGAGGTCGCGGGCCGCGGCGGCGATCGCCTGCATCGGCCGGCGCCAGGCGGCGGGGACGTGCTGCGTCTCGATCGGACTGGCGTTATCCAGCATCGCTCGGTTCCTCCCGCGGTCGTTGACCGACCATGGGGTGACTGTACGCAGGGGGCGGTGTAAAAGAAAATTTCAAAAGATCGAACGCGAGTTCAGGATTCGTGAAGGCCCGTCCCGACGCCATCTCGCTCAAGCAGCTCCGCGCCTTCCGCGAGGTGGTCGAGCGCGGCTCGCTCACCGCCGCCGCCGAGGCGCTGGCGCTGTCGGTGCCGGCGGTCCACGCCCAGCTCCGCTCCCTGCGCGGCTTCGCCGGCGCCGAGATCCTCCACCGCGGCGCCGACGGCGCCTGGTCGCCGACGGCGGAGGGGGCGGTGATCCTCGTCACCGCGCGCGCCGTCCAGACCGCCGTCGACCTCGCCGCCGAGCGCCTCGCCTCGCTGCGCGCCGGCCTCGCCGGGCGCGTCGTCTTCGGGGTGGTCTCGACGGCGAAGTACTTCGCGCCCTACCTCGTCGCCCGGCTCGCCCGCGAGTTTCCCGCCGTCGAGATCGAGCTCCGCGTCGGCAACCGCGGCGAGATCATCGCCGCCCTCGCCGAGGGCCGGCTCGACCTCGCGATCATGGGCCGTCCGCCGCGCGAGCCGGTGGTCGAGGCGACGACCCTCGGGCCGCACCCCCACGTCATCGTCGCCGCCCCGGAGCATCCGCTCGCCGGCGTCCCCCGCGTCGACCCGGCGGCGCTCCTGCGCGAGACCTTCCTCGCCCGCGAGGACGGCTCGGGGACGCGCATCCTGATGACGCGCTTTCTCGACCGCATCGGCGAGGGCCGGCCGGTGCGGACGATCGAGATGGGGACGAACGAGACGATCAAGCAGGCGGTGCGGGCGGGCCTCGGCATCGCCCTGATCTCGCAGCACGCGGTGATGGAGGAGCTCCGCCATCGCCGCCTCGTCGCGCTGGCGATCGAGGGCCTGCCGATCGTCCGCCACTGGTTCCTCGTCCACGTCGCCGGCCACCCGCTGCTGCCGGCCGCCGAGGAGATCGCCCGGGCGATCGTCGCGATGGAGGGCGCGTTCCTGCCCGACCGCGACGGGTAGGCGTCGCGCCCCCGTGCCCGGGCCGGGCAGCGCCCGGCGCGCGCCCCGCCCGCCCACCCGCGCGCGCCGGGCGCTGCCCTCCGCGCCAAGGCGCCGGGCGGTGGACGCGGGTCAGCCGCGCAGCAGGCGTGCGGCCCGCGGGGCCGCGTAGGTGAGGATGCCGTCGCAGCCCGCCCGGCGGAAGGCGACGAGCGACTCGAGCACCGCGCGCTCGCCGTCGAGCCAGCCGTTGCTCTCGGCGGCGGCGAGCATCGCGTACTCGCCCGAGACCTGGTAGGCGTAGGTCGGCACCCGGAACTCGGCCTTCACCCGGGCGCAGACGTCGAGGTAGGGCATCCCCGGCTTGACCATCACCATGTCGGCGCCCTCGGCGAGGTCGGCGGCGACCTCGCGCAGGGCCTCGTCGCCGTTCCGCGGGTCGATCTGGTAGGTCTTCTTGTCGCCCTTGAGCGCCCCCGACGAGCCCACCGCGTCGCGGAACGGGCCGTAGAAGCACGAGGCGAACTTCGCCGCGTAGCTCATGATCACCGTGTCGGGGAAGTCGTGCTCCTCGAGCGACCGGCGGATCACCCCGATGCGGCCGTCCATCATGTCGGACGGCCCGAGGATGTCGCAGCCGGCCTCGGCCTGGACGAGCGCCATCTTCTCGAGCGCGAGCAGGGTCTCGTCGTTCTGGATCACCCCGTCGCGGACGAGGCCGTCGTGGCCGTCGGAGTTGTAGGGGTCGAGCGCCACGTCGAGGAGGACGCCGACCTCGGGCACCGCCGCCTTGATCGCCCGCGTCGCCCGGCAGACGAGGTTCTCCGGGTTCCACGCCTCGCTGGCCTCGGGGGTCTTGTCCTTGGCCTCGGTGTAGGGGAAGAGCGCGAGGCAGGGGATGCCGAGCCCGGCGGCCTCCTCCGCCGCCCGCACCGCGCGGTCGACCGAGAGCCGGGCGACGCCGGGCAGGGAGGCGACCGGCTCGGCGACGTCGCTGCCTTCGCGGACGAAGATCGGCCAGATCAGGTTGTCGGCGGTCAGCCGCACCTCGGCCGCCAGCTCGCGGATCCACGGCGTGCGCCGCAGGCGGCGCGGCCGGGAGAGGGGAAAGGGGGCGATCGGGTTCATCGGCGGCCTCGGGGTCTCGGGGAGAGCGGTGCCGGTTTGGCACGCGCCGCCCGCCGCCTCAAGCCGCGTTCACGATGCCGCAACGATGCCGTCCGGGCACGATTGACGCGCGCCGCCGCCGCGGCCAGCTTGGAGCCCGCGCCGCGCCGGCGCCGACGGGACCCCGAGCTTGCTTCGCATCATCGCCTCTGCCGGCTTCGACAGCATCTGGTACTGGGTGCTGCATGTCGTCGTCTGGACCCTCGTCTGTTCTCGGACCCTCGGGGTGCCCCAGGACATGCTGATCCGCGCCCGCCGCGAGCCCGCGGTCGCCGGGCGCGTCGAGCTTCTCGCCGGGGTCAGCGCCGAGCGCATCGCCGCCGTCCACGACCTCGCGGGCGTGCCCATCGCCGCCGCGGCGGGGTTCGTGCTCGCCGCGCTCGCCGCCCTCGGCTTCCTGACCGGGCTCGAGAGCGCGCAGGCGATCTTCATGCTCCTCGCGCCCCTCGCCGCCATCGGCTACTCCAACCTCCGTCTCGCGCTCTTCCTCCACGGCCGCCGGGTCGCGCACCCGCGGCTCGTGCTCATGCTGGTGCATCGGCGCTTCTGGCACCAGACGATCGCCGTCGTCGCGATGCTCGCCGCCGCCGCCCTCGCCTGGTCGTTGCACCCGCCGCGGCCGATCTGAGCGATCGCCGCGAAAGGGCTCCGTTGCGCCCGGAGGGTCGTGCCGTCTCGCGCGCGAGACGGGGGTCAAGTCGTTGATGTTGCAGGATTGTCCGTGTCGCGTTAACCGCTCGGTCATGCTCGCATAACGAGTATCATCCCGGGTGCGGGCGGTTTTGCAGAGGTCTCCCCGAGCGAGGGGCGTGCGGCGGGCGTGCGGCGGGCGTGCGGCGGGCGCGGCCTCGCTTGCACGCGCCCGCGGCTTGCGCTAGCTCGCCCCCCATGACCGAGCTGCGGCCCCTCTCCCCCGGACGCCTCCTCGTCGGCGGCTGCCCCGAGGGCTTCGACGCCCGCACCCTCGCCGGGACCATCGCCCGGGCGGCGGGTCCGGTGGTACACGTCGCCCGCGACGATGCCCGCGTCGCCGCCATGCGCGCGGCGCTGCGCTTCTTCGCCCCCGAGCTGCCGGTCCTCGCCTTCCCGGCGTGGGATTGCCTGCCCTACGACCGCATCTCGCCCAATCCCGAGATCGCCGCCCGGCGCATGGCGACCCTCGCCGCCCTCGCCGGCGGCTTCGCCCGGCCGGCGGCGATCCTCACCACCGTCAACGCCGCCACCCAGCGCGTCCCCGCCCGCGACACCCTCGCCGGCGCCTCGTTCACCGCCGAGGTCGGCAGGCGCCTCGACGTCGCCGCCCTCCGCCAGTACCTGGCGCGCATGGGCTTCCAGCAGGCGCCGACCGTCACCGAGCCCGGCGAGTTCGCGATCCGCGGCGGCATCGTCGACCTCTTCCCGCCCGGCGCCCGCACCCCGGTCCGGCTCGACCTCTTCGGCGACGTCCTCGACAGCGCCCGGCGCTTCGACCCCGAGACCCAGCGCACCACCGAGACCGTCAAGCGCGTCGAGCTCGCCCCGGTCTCCGAGGTCATCCTCGACGACGCGGCGATCCAGCGCTTCCGCACCCGCTACCGCGAGGCCTTCGGCGCCGCCGGCCACGACGACCCGCTCTACGAGGCGATCTCGGCGGGGCGCAAGATCCAGGGCGCCGAGCACTGGCTGCCGTTCTTCCACGACCGCCTGGAGACGCTCTTCGACTATCTCCCCGGCGCCCCGGTGCTCCTCGACGACCAGACCGCCGCCGCCCGCGCCGCGCGCTGGGCGGCGCTCGCCGACCAGTACGACGCCCGCGCCACCGCGCTCGCCCACAAGTCGAAGATCGGCACGGTCTACAAGCCCGTCCCCCCCGCCGCGCTCTACCTCGACGACGCCGCGTGGGACGCCGCCACCGCCGACCGGCCGCTGCACCAGCTCTCCGCCCTGCCGCAGCCCCTCGGCCCCGGCGTCATCGACGCCGGCGGGCGCATCGGCCGCGACTTCGCCCCCGAGCGCCAGCAGGAGCAGGTGAGCCTCTTCGGCGCCCTCGCCGCCCACGTCGCCGAGCGCCGCCGCAAGGGCGACGTCGTCGTCGCGAGCTATTCGGCCGGCGCCCGCGAGCGCCTCGCCGGCCTCCTCGCCGACAGCGGGGTGACCGACGCCCGGGCGATCGGCCGGGCCGCCGACCTGACGGGCGAAGCCGGCAAGCCCGGGAGCCTCGGCCTCGCGGTCTGGCCGCTCGAGCACGGCTTCGAGGCGCCGGGGCTGACGGTGATCTCCGAGCAGGACGTGCTCGGCGACCGCCTGATCCGCGCGCCCCGTCGCCGCAAGCGCGCCGAGAACTTCCTGACCGAGACCGCGGGGCTCACCCCGGGGGATCTCGTCGTCCACGTCGACCACGGCATCGGGCGCTACAAGGGGCTCGAGACCATCACCGCGATGGGCGCCCCCCACGAGTGCCTGGCACTCGAGTACGCCGGCGGCGACCGGCTCTACCTGCCGGTCGAGAACATCGAGCTCCTGTCGCGCTACGGCCACGAGGAGGGCCTGCTCGACAAGCTCGGCGGCGGGGCGTGGCAGGCGAAGAAGGCGAAGCTCAAGCAGCGCATCCGCGACATGGCCGAGCGGCTGATCCGCGTCGCCGCCGAGCGGGCGCTGCGCAAGGGCGAGGTGCTGGCGCCGCCCGACCACCGCGCCTGGGAGGAGTTCTGCACCCGCTTCCCCTACGCCGAGACCGACGACCAGCTCGCCGCCATCGCCGACGTGCTCGAGGACATGGAGTCGGGCAGGCCGATGGACCGCCTCGTCTGCGGCGACGTCGGCTTCGGCAAGACCGAGGTGGCGCTGCGCGCCGCCTGGGTCGCCGCCGCCTCCGGCGCCCAGGTCGCCGTCGTCGCGCCGACGACGCTCCTCGCCCGCCAGCACTTCAAGAGCTTCGCCGACCGCTTCCGCGGCCTGCCGTTCCGCGTCCGCCAGCTCTCGCGCTTCGTTTCGGCGAAGGACGCGGCCGAGGCCCGCGACGGGCTCGCCGACGGCTCGGTCTCGATCGTCATCGGCACCCACGCCGTCCTCGCCAAGAGCGTGAAGTTCAAGGACCTCGGCCTGCTCGTCATCGACGAGGAGCAGCACTTCGGCGTCGCCCACAAGGAGCGGCTGAAGGAGCTCCGCTCCGACGTCCACGTCCTGACCCTGACCGCGACCCCGATCCCGCGCACCCTCCAGCTCGCGCTCTCCGGCGTCCGCGAGCTGTCGCTGATCGCCACGCCGCCGGTCGACCGGCTCGCCATCCGCACCTACGTCTCGGAGTTCGATCCGGTGACGATCCGCGAGGCCCTCCTCCGCGAGCACTACCGCGGCGGCCAGTCGTTCTATGTCGTCCCGCGCATCGCCGACCTGCCCGAGGTCGAGGCCTTCCTCCGCGAGCAGGTGCCGGAGGTGAAGTTCGTCGTCGCCCACGGCCAGATGGCGGCCTCCGACCTCGACCAGAAGATGAACGCCTTCTACGACGGCCGCTACGACGTCCTTCTCTCGACGACGATCATCGAGTCCGGCCTCGACATCCCCGCCGCCAACACCCTGATCGTCGAGCGCGCCGACATGTTCGGGCTCGCCCAGCTCTACCAGATCCGCGGCCGGGTCGGGCGCAGCCGCGTCCGCGCCTACGCCTTCCTGACGACCGAGCCGCGGAAGAAGCTCACGCCGCAGGCCGAGAAGCGCCTGCGCGTCCTCGGCGCCCTCGACAGCCTCGGGGCGGGGTTCACGCTGGCGAGCCAGGACCTCGACATCCGCGGCGCCGGCAACCTCCTCGGCGAGGAGCAGTCGGGGCAGGTGCGCGAGGTCGGCTTCGAGCTCTACCAGGAGATGCTCCAGGAGGCGATCGCCAAGCTCCAGTCGGGCGACGTCACCCTCGCCGACGAGGGCGAGTGGTCGCCGCAGATCAACCTCGGCGTCCCGGTCCTCATCCCCGAGGCCTACGTCCCCGACCTCGACGTCCGCCTCGGCCTCTACCGCCGGCTGTCGTCGCTGGAGAGGAAGGTCGAGATGGAGGGCTTCGCCGCCGAGCTCATCGACCGCTTCGGGCCGCTGCCGCCCGAGGTCGACACGCTGATGCTCGTCGTCCGCATCAAGGCGCTGTGCAAGCGCGCCGGCATCGCCAAGCTCGACGGCGGGCCGAAGGGCGCCACCGTCCAGTTCCACGACGACAAGTACGCGAACCCCGTCGGCCTCGTGCAGTTCCTCAACGACCAGCGCGGCCAGGCCAGGGTCAAGGACAACCGCATCCTCGTCCGCCGCGCGTGGCCCGACGACAAGTCCCGCCTCGTCGGCGCCTTCCAGATCGCCCGCGACCTCGCGAGCCTCGCCAGGCCGAAGGCGGCCTGACCGGCGCGCCCCTCATCTTCGGTCCCCAAATATCCTCGGGGGTGAATTGGCCGCAGGCCAAGAGGGGGTCCGAGGACCCCCTCCGCCCGGCCTACGCCTCGACCCGGCTCCCGGGGTCGCGGTCGCGTTCGTAGCGCCGCGCGACCGGAAACGCCGGCAGCCAGTGCTCGCGCCGCACCGTCCAGAGCTCGTAGGTCGGCGTCAGCCGGTCGGTCTCGTCGAGGGCGCCGATCTGCACCTCGACCTCGTCCCCGCTCCGTGCCAGCACCGACGCGCCGCAGCGCGGGCAGAAGCACCGCCCCGCGAACTCCCGCAGCTCGCCCTCGATCGTCACCGCCGCCGCCGGAAACATCGCCGAGGCGTTGAAGAGCGCCCCGTGATGCTTGCGGCAGTCGAGGCAGTGGCAGAGGCCGACCCGGGTGGGCCGGCCCGCCGCCACGAAGCGGACGTCCCCGCACAGGCAGCCGCCGTCGTATCGCTCCATGCCGCCGCCCTCACCGCCCGCGGTGGACGACGTCGCCGATGTCGGCGCGGTCGATGCCGATGTCGCGCAGGAGATGGTCGTCGAGCCGCGCCAGCTGGCGCGCCGCGATCACCTCGCGCCGCCGCCGCGCACCGTGGCGCCAGACCGAGCGCAGCGTGTCGCCGACGTTCCGCAGGCGCGGGTGGACGGGCGCTTCTTCGATGGTGGTGCAGGACATGGCCGATTCCTCCGTTCGGGTTCGGACACCGTTCTCGCACGGGTCCCCTGACAGCCTTCTGTCAGCAGGTCCGGCGCCTGCTGACAGCCTCGTGTCAGCAGGCTTCGGGCAAGGCGCGGCCGTGCTTGCCGACGTGCTTGCCGACGTGCTGTGCGGGCTCCGACAGAAGTGAGACGCGGGACTGGATAGGGGAGGCGGGGAT
>CAZEGY010000127.1:0-8612 GCA_964511815.1 uncultured Rhodovulum sp. | reverse complement strand
AAGGTGGCGCGGTTGACGGGGCTCGAACCCGCGACCTCCGGCGTGACAGGCCGGCACTCTAACCGACTGAGCTACAACCGCGCAACGTGGCCGGTCCCGCTTCGGTGCCGGCCACGCGGCGGGTTCTAGGCGACGCGCGGGGGGGCGTCAAGCGGATTGCGCCGGGTTTTCGCATCCCGCGCGCGCTTCGTCTTGGCCGTCGCCACGGCCGTCGCCACGGGCGTCGTCGGGCGCGGGGACGGCAGGCCGGGCGGGGTGGGGGGCGTCCTCGGCGGGGGCGTCGTCGTAGCGGTCCGAGAGGATGCGGGCGGCGTGGCCGTCGGGGTCCTCGAACTGGTCGTGGCGCAGCAGCCAGAGGAAGCCGGCGAGGGCGAGGAGGCCGAGGGAGACCGACGCCGGGATGAGAAGGGCGAGGACGTTCACGCCGCCTCCCGCGGCCCGAGGCGCAGGGCGTTGAGGCAGACGACGAGCGAGCTCGTCGACATGGCGACCGCGGCGAAGAGCGGGCTCGCGTGGCCGGCGAAGGCGATCGGCACGGTGACGAGGTTGTAGGCCGTGGCGAAGGCGAAGTTCTCGAGGATGCGCTGGCGCGCGGTGCGGGCGAGGCGCCAGCTCGACGGCACCCGGTCGAGGCGGTCGCCGAGGACGATGAGGTCGGCCGCCGAGCGGCTGGCGTCGACGGCGGCGGCGGGCGAGATCGAGACGTGGGCGGCGGCGAGGGCGGCGGCGTCGTTGAGGCCGTCGCCGACCATCAGCGCCCGGTGGCCGTCGGCGCGGAGCGCGTCGAGCGCCGCCACCTTGTCGCGCGGCGTCGCCCGCGCCCGCCATTCCGCGATGCCGAGGCGGCGGGCGAGGGCGGCGACCGGGGCCTCGCCGTCGCCGGAGAGGAGGAGGACGCGGAGGCCGCCGGCGCGGAGTGCTGCGACCGCGGCGGCGGCGTCGGGGCGGACCTCGTCGGTGAAGGTCAAGGCGACCGGGGCCGCGGCGCCGATGCGGAGCCAGGTGGTGGTGACCGCATCGCTCACCGGCGCGCCGACCCAGGGGCCGCGGCCGAGGCGGACGCGGGCGCCGTCGAGGCTGCCCTCGGTGCCCGAGCCCGGCTCCTCGGCGATGTCGGCGACGGGGGCGGGGCGGACGCCGGCGCGCTCGGCCGCCGCGCGGATCGCGCGCGAGAGGGGGTGGGCGCTCCCTGCCGCGAGCGCGGCGGCGGCGGCGAAGGCGGCGGGCGGGATCGCGTCGGCGTTGGTGAGCACCGGGCGGCCGGTGGTCAGCGTGCCGGTCTTGTCGAGGACGACGGTGTCGATCCCGGCGAGGCGCTCGAGGGCGGTGCCGTCCTTGAGCAGGACGCCGTCGCGGAAGAGCCGGCCCGAGGCGGCGGTGAGGACGGCCGGCACCGCGAGGCCGAGGCCGCAGGGGCAGGTGATGATGAGGACGGTCGCGGCGACGGTCGTCGCCTTGCGCCAGTCGCCGGTCGTCAGCCCCCACCAGCCGAGCGCGACGGCGGCGAGGACGATGACCGCCGGGGCGTAGGCGCGGGCGGCGCGCTCGGCGAGGGTCGCGTAGCGGCTGCGGCTGCGCTCGGCGGCCTCGACGAGGCGGGCGATCTGGCGAAGCAGGGTGTCCTCGCCGAGGGCGCCGGCCTCGAGCGTCAGCGCCCCGGTGAGGTTGAGCATCCCGGCCCGCACCGCGTCGCCGGCGGCGACGGCCTCGGGCAGGGTCTCGCCGGTGAGGAGCGAGGGGTCGACCTCCGAGCGGCCCTCGGCGACGGTGCCGTCGACGGGCACGCGCGCCCCGGGGGCGACGGCGACGAGATCGCCGGGCCGGAGTGCATCGACGGGGACGGTCTCGCGGCGGCCGTCGGCGGTGACCCGTTCGGCCGTCGCCACCTCGAGCGCGGCGAGCTCGGCCGCCGCCGAGCGCGCCGAGGCGCGGGTGCGGTGGGTGAGATAGCGGCCGACGAGGAGGAAGAAGGTGAGCCCGGTCGCCGCCTCGAAGTAGGCGCGCGGTCCCGAGAGCGCGGTCTCGCGCATCGAGATGGCGCAGGCCATGACGATCGCGATGGTGATCGGCACGTCCATGTCGAGCCGGCGGGCGGCGAGCGCGCGCGCCGCCGAGGCGAAGAAGGGCATCGCGGCGAAGGCGACGGCGGGGAGCGCGATCGCGGCGGAGACCCAGTGCAGGAGGTCGCGGGTCGTGTCGGCCGCTCCCGACCAGACGGCGACCGAGAGCAGCATGACGTTCATGCTGGCGAAGCCGGCGACGCCGATGCGGGCGAGCAGGTCGCGTCCCTCGGCATCGACGCGCGTCGCCTCGAGCGCGGCGCTGTCGAGGGGGCGCGCCTCGTAGCCGGCGCCGGCGAGGGCGCGGATCAGCCGGTCCTCGGCGCCGGGCGCGTCGGCGACGGTCGCGGTGGCGCGCTTCAGCGTCAGGTTCACCCGCGCCGCGGCGACGCCGTCCTCGGCGAGGAGCGCGCGCTCGACCCCGGCGATGCAGGCGGCGCAGTGGATCGAGGGGAGCGAGAGGTCGACGCGCCGGAGCGCCGCGGGGGCCGGTGCGCGCGCCGCCGCCGGGCGCGGCGGCTCGGGGGCGGCGGCGCAGGCGGGGCAGGCGGCGAGGGCGCTCTGGCTCATGGCGTCACGGGGAGGTCGCGGTTCTGGTGGAAGCGGGTGCCGTCGGCGGCGGTGGCGACGATCTCGACGCGCCAGACGCCGGGGGCGAGCCCGGCGACGGCCGCGGCGTAGCCGGTCGGGGTCTCCTCGAGGTCGAGAACGCGGTCGTCGCGGGCCGTCGTCGGCCGGCCGACGGTGGCGACGAGCTCGGGCGGGCGCACGGCGTGGCCGTCGGCGTCGGCGATCGACAGGCGGACGACGCCGTCCTCGTGGGCGACCGCGACCGTCCAGCCGAGCGCCAGCTGGGCGGCGCGGTCGCGGTCGAAGCTCTGGCTCGCGACGTAGCTGTTCGGCACGACGAGCCCGGAGAAGGTGTCGACGGCGAAGACCGTCAGCACGACGTTCGGGATCAGCATGAAGACGAAGGCCCCGGCGGCGATCAGCGCCACCATCCGGCCGGTGAGGGGGCGGGCGGTGCTCATCGCCTACTGATTCCCGTGGAAGACGCTCGGCTCGCGGGCCTCGCGGCCGCCGGCGGCGTCGGTGGCGACGACCTCGATCGGCATCGTCGCCGTCGCCGAGGCGGCGCTGCCCGGGGCGCTCGTCAGGTAGAGGCGCTGGCTCAGCGTCTGGTTCGCGGGCACCGTCACCGTGTCGGCGGCCGTGCCCTCGAGCGCCAGCGCCACCGGGTCGGCGGCCTCGACCGACAGGCGGAAGTCGCGGTCGTAGCCGGTCATGTTGCGCAGGCGCACGGTGTAGGCGTTGCGGATCGAGCCGTCCGAGAGGGTGACGTTGATCGGGTTGCGCACCGGATCGACCGCGACCCCCATGTCGGTGCGCAGCAGCAGCGCCGCGGCGAGGCCGACGCCGATGCCGGCCCAGAGCACGGTGTAGAGCATCACCCGCGGCCGCACGATCCGCCGCCACACCGGCACCGGGGCGGCGCCTTCGCGCTCGCGCTCGCCGTCGGCGAGGGTGACGTAGCCGATGAGGCCGCGCGGGCTGCCGACCTTGTCCATCACCTCGTTGCAGGCGTCGATGCACAGCGCGCAGGTGATGCAGGCGAGCTGCTGCCCGTCGCGGATGTCGATGCCCATCGGGCAGACGTTGACGCAGGCGTAGCAGTCGATGCAGTCGCCGAGGGTGTCCTTGGCCGGGATCGGCCCGCCGACGCCGCTCGGCACCCCGGGGAGCGGCAGGTTCGGCGAGCGCGTCCCCTCGCGCACGCCGGCGGCGGCGCGGGTGGTGACGATGGCGGTGTCCGCCGTCTCGGCGGCCTCGCGGCGGCGCCGGCCCTTGCCGCGCGGCTCGCCCCGCCACTCGCGGTAGGCGACCGTCATCGTCTGGTCGTCCATCATCGCGCCCTGGATGCGCGGCCACGGGCACATGTAGATGCAGACCTGCTCGCGCATGAAGCCGCCGAAGACGAAGGTCGTCGCGGTGAGGATGGCGATCGACATCCACGCCACCGGCGGGGCCGAGAGGGTGACGAGCTGGTGGAGCAGGCCCGGCGCGTCGGCGAAGTAGAAGACCCACGCGCCCCCGGTGGCGACGGCGATGAGGAACCAGATCGCCCACTTCGTCCCGGTCTTGCGGATCTTCTCGGCCGTCCACGGCGCGTTCCAGAGCTTCACCCGGGCGTTGCGGTCGCCCTCGACCCAGCGCTCGACGAGGATGAAGAGGTCGGTCCACACCGTCTGCGGGCAGGTGTAGCCGCACCAGACCCGGCCGAGCGCCGAGGTGAACAGGAAGAGCCCGAGGCCGGCCATGATCAGGAGGCCGGCGACGAGGTAGAACTCCTGCGGCCAGATCTCGATGACGAAGAAATAGAATCGCCGGTTGGCGAGGTCGATGAGCACGGCCTGGTCGGGCAGCGCCGGCCCGCGGTCCCAGCGGATCCACGGCGTGACGTAGTAGATGCCGAGGGTGATCGCCATGATCCACCACTTCAGCGTCCGGAAGTGGCCGGTCACCCGTCGCGGGAAGATCGGCTCGCGCGCGGCGTAGAGCTGCGGCGGTTCGGTGCTGGCGTGTGTCAAGCGGGCTATCCGGAATCTGGTCGTACCGAGCCTACAACTACCCGCGCCGGATGAGAACGCCTTGATCGGGATCATGTCCGGGTGCGACAGTCGGTCCCCCGCTGCGCGGCCCGAGGTCCTCGTGGCGGCGGAGCCAGGCGACGAAGGCCCTGAGCGGCGGGCGCATCACCCCCGGGCGGGTGACGATGTGGTAGCCGAGCCCGGGGTTGTCCTCCTCGAAGAGCACGAGGAGCCGCCCGGCCTCGATGTCGCGCTCGACGTTGACGCGGGTCGAGAGCGAGACGCCGTCGCCGTTGCGCACCGCCTCGAGGACGAGGTGGCCGGGCAGGTGGATCAGGCTGTCGCCGCGGGGGGCGACGACGCCGTGGTCGCGCATCCAGTTCGACATCTCGCTGGTGCCGAGCTCCTGGAGCCACGGCAGCCCGAGCACGTCGCGCGGCTCGGCGACCCGCCGTCCGGCGACGAGCCCCGGCGCCGCGACGAGGACCATCGAGGTCCGCACGAGCAGCGTGCTCTCGAGCCCGCGCCACGGCCCGCGCCCGAAGCGGATGGCGACGTCGATGCCGCCGGGGCCGACCTCGACGAGGGCCGGGGTCGGGTTCACCATGAGCTCGACCTCGGGGTGCTCGACGCGGAACTCCGAGAGGCGCGGCATCAGCCAGCTGATGGCGAAGGCCGAGGTCGTCGACACCTGCAGGGGCCGCGAGGCGTCGCCGCCGGTCACGTCCTCGACCGCGCGCTCGATGGCGGCGAAGGCGCCGTGCAGCGCCTGCGCGAGCCGCTCGCCCTCGGGGGTGAGCGTGCCCCGGCGATCGCGGAGGATGAGCGAGACCGCGAGGTGGCCCTCGAGGGCGCGCACCTGCTGGCTGATCGCCGCGTGGCTGACGTTGAGGGCCTCGCCGGCCCGGGTGAAGCTGCCAGCCTCGGCGAGCGCCGCGAACGCGCGCAATGCGCTGAGCGAAGGCATCGATCGCCAATCCATCAAGAAGTTTCCGTTACGTCATCCAAATACCCGGACTGAGTCGCACGGCGGGCCGGTCCGGTCAATCCGAAGCGCGCGCCGAAGCGGGATCGCGCCGACACGTTTTCGTAATCTGGGCTTACATGCCCGATTTTTTCCTGCGTGGCAGAAGATAGGCGGCAACCCCATATGATCGCTGGTGACATCACGTCGCCGGGAGGGCCGGACCCATGATCGACATTTACGCCAGAACTTTCAGGATCGCGACGATGACCGACGCCCGCGAAACCGCCGTCGGCGGCGCGGCGGAGGGGCGGATTCGAGGGGGACGCGGCTGGTTCCGCTCGGCGTGGCGCCGGATCTCGCGCGGCGCCGCCTGACGCCGGGGACGCGGGCGGCCGGCTGCGCCGATCGACGCGGTGGCCGCGGGACGGGCGTCCCGCGGCCTTGATCGTCTTGCGGACCGGCTACTCGCCGCCCCCGAGGCTGTGGACGTAGATCGCCACCTTGGCGATGTCCGCCTCGCTGAGGCGCCCGGCGAAGGACGGCATGATCCCGAAGCGGGCCTTGTCGATCGAGACGCGAATCGACGCGGGGTCGCCGCCGTAGAGCCAGATGCTGTCGGTCAGGTTCGGGGCGCCGAACTCGCGGCCGCCGGTGCCGTTCTCGCCGTGGCAGGAGGCGCAGTTGTCGAGGAAGGCCTGCCGTCCCTCTGTCGCCGCCGCGGGGTCCTGGGCCTGCCCCGAGAGCGAGAGCACGTACTCGACGAGGCCGTCGATCTCCTCGGCGCTCAGGATCTCGCCGAAGGCCGGCATCTGGCTGTAGCGGGCGTCGTCGTCGGCCTCGTCGCGGATGCCGTGGGTGACGGTCTGGCGGATGTCGGCCTCGGTGCCGCCCCAGAGCCAGTCGTCGTCGAGGAGGTTCGGGTAGTGGCCGACGACGCCCGCGGCGCCGGCGCCGTGGCACTGCGAGCAGTAGTTGCGGAAGATCGCCGCGCCGCCCGCGGTCGCGTAGTGCAGGAGTGCCGGGTCCTGCTCGACGGCGGCGAAGTCGGCGCCGAGCAGCCGCGCGTCGAGCGGGGCGTTCGCCGCCTGCACGGCGGCGATCTGGTCGGCGACGTCCTGGCGGCTCGAGTAGCCGAGGAGGCCGGGGGTGGCGCCGCTGACCAGCGGCCAGGCCGGGAAGAGGATGGTGTAGATCACCCCCCAGACGATCGTCGCGTAGAAGGTCCACAGCCACCACCGCGGCATCGGGGTGTCGAGTTCCTTGATGCCGTCCCATTCGTGGCCGGTCGTCTCGGTCTGGGTGGCGGCGTCGACCTCGCGGTGGGCGCGCTGGGGCGCGACCTTGCGCCGGGGGGCGTCCTCGTTGCGGAAGATCTGGGTTGCGGCCTCCCGCTGGGCGCGCCGCGCGCCGGGCCGGTAGACCCAGAGGACGACGGCGAGGAAGGCGAGGACGAGGATGATGAAGAACCACAGCATCGGGGTCAGTCCTTCCTCGGAGCGTCTTCGTTGCGGAAGATCTGGTTGGCGGCCTCGTCCTGCGCCTTGCGGGCGCCGGGGCGGAAGACCCAGACGACGACGGCGAGGAACACGACGACCATCAGGACGAGGCCCCAGCTGTCGGCGAAGTGCCGGAGGGCGGTGTAGCCGGCTTCCATGGCGCTACCTGCTCGCGTCGGGTTCGAAGGTCGAGAAGTCGACGAGCGTCCCGAGCATCTGGAGATAGGCGATCACCGCGTCGAGTTCGCTGATCCCGGGCTGGCCGTCGAAGTTGCGCGCCTGCGCCTTGGGGTAGCGGGCGAGAAGGCCGTCGACGTCGCCGTTGTCCGGGTCGGCCTGGGCGCGGAAGTCGGCGCGGGCCGCGGCGATCATCTCGTCGGTGTAGGGCACCCCGACCGTGCGGTGGGTCGCCATGATCGCGGCCATGCGCTCGCCGCCGATCGGCGTCCGCGCGAGGAACGGGTAGGCCGGCATGATCGACTCGGGGACGATATCACGCGGGTTGTGCATGTGGGCGACGTGCCAGTCGTCGGAGTAGCGGCCGCCGACCCGGGCGAGGTCGGGGCCGGTGCGCTTCGAGCCCCACTGGAAGGGACGGTCGTACATCGACTCGGCCGCGAGGCTGTAGTGGCCGTAGCGGTCGACCTCGTCGCGCATCGGCCGGATCATCTGGCTGTGGCAGGTGTAGCAGCCCTCGCGCACGTAGATGTCGCGCCCGGCGAGCTCGAGCGGGCTGTAGGGGCGCATCCCCTCGACCTTCTCGATGGTGTTGTCGAGGTAGAAGAGCGGCACGATCTGCACGGCGCCGCCGATCGTCACCACGATGAAGGCGAGCACGAGCAGGACGATCGCGTTGGTCTCGACGATGGCGTGGTTGCGGGTGAGCCAGCTCTGACGGGGCGGCTCGGCGGCGGTCTTTTCCGCGGCGGCGGGGCGGGTCTGGTCTTGGTCGGACATCGCGCGCGCTCCCTTACTCGGCCGGCACGGGCGCGGCCCGCCCGGGCTCGGAGACGACCGTCTTCCAGAGGTTCCACGCCATGATGATCCCGCCCGTCAGGTAGAGCACGCCCCCGAGGCCGCGGATCACGTACATCGGGTGCATCGCCGCGACCGAGTCGATGAAGGAGTTGACGAGGAAGCCCTGGTCGTCGACCTCGCGCCACATCAGCCCCTGCATGATGCCCGCGACCCACATCGACGAGGCGTAGAGCACGATGCCGATCGTCGCGAGCCAGAAGTGCCAGGAGACGAGGGAGAGCGAGTAGAGCCCCTGGCGGTTCCACAGCCGCGGCACGAGGTAGTAGAGCGCGCCGAAGGTGATCATGCCGTTCCAGCCGAGCACGCCCGAGTGCACGTGGCCGATCGTCCAGTCGGTGTAGTGGCTGAGCGAGTTGACCGCGCGGATCGACATCATCGGCCCCTCGAAGGTCGCCATGCCGTAGAAGGCGACGGCGACGACGAGCATCCGCAGGATCGGGTCGGTGCGGAGCTTGTCCCAGGC
>CAZEGY010000126.1:5395-8620 GCA_964511815.1 uncultured Rhodovulum sp. | reverse complement strand
CGGCGCCTCGATCCTGCTCGGCGCGGTCTTCCTCGCCCTCGGCCTCCTCGCCAGCGTCGTCGTCCGCCAGCGCTCGACCGCCGGGGGCATCGCGATCGGGATCTGGCTCCTCTTCGTGCTGATCTACGACATGGCGTTTCTCGGGCTGCTGGTGGCGAGCGGCGGCCACAGCCTGCCGCCGCTCCTCGTCGACGCGCTCCTCGCCCTCAATCCCGCCGACGCCTACCGGCTGCTGACGCTCGGCAGCGGCGGGGCAGGGGGGCTGACCGGCATCGGGGCGCTCGCCGGCCATACCGCGCTGACGCCGCCGGTCCTCGTCGCCGTGCTCGTCGCCTGGACGCTCGCGCCCCTCGGCCTCGCGGCCTGGGTCTTCTCGCGGAGGGAACTCTGATGCGCACGTCGGCCATGGTCTGCGGAGCGCTCGCCCTGCTCGCGCTCGCGGCATGCCGGGAGGAGGCGGAGAAGCCCGCCCCGCAGACGCTGACCGACGCCGCGATCGGCCGCTACTGCGGGATGATGCTCGCCGAGCACGAGGGGCCGAAGGGCCAGATCTTCCTCGAAGGGGTCGACGAGCCGCTGTGGTTCTCCTCGGCGACCGACGTCGTCGCCTTCACCCTGCTCCCCGAGGAGCCCAAGGACATCGCCGCGATCTACGTCTCCGACATGGAGGTCGCGCTGAGCTGGGCCGAGCCCGGGGCCGACAACTGGATCGACGCGACCGCCGCGAGCTTCGTCATCCGCAGCGCCGCCCGGAGCGGGATGGGCGACAAGGAGGCGGTGCCGTTCGCCGAGAAGGCCGCCGCCGAGGCCTTCGCCGCGCGGCACGGCGGCGAGGTCGTCGCCTTCGACGCGATCCCCGAGGACTACGTCTTCGGTCGCGGCCCGGCGCCGGAGGCGGCGGAAGGGGGAGAGCATGGCCACTGAGTTCCTTACCCGCCGGCGCGCCCTCGGCCTCCTCGCCGCCGCCGCCGGCCTGCCGCTCGTGCTCCGCGCCTCGCGGGCCACGGCCGAGGTCGTGAGCTGGCACGGCCGCGCCCTCGGCGCCCCGGCGACGCTCGTCGTCCACCACCCCGACCGCCGCGCCGCCGAGCGGCTGGTCGCGGCCGCGGCGGCCGAGCTCGCGCGCCTCGAGGGGATCTTCAGCCTCTACCGCCGCGACTCCGCCCTCTCCGAGCTCAACCGCGCCGCGGCGCTGGCGGCGCCGCCGCCCGAGCTCGTCGCGATCCTCGATGACTGCCGGCGCTACCACGCCCTGACCGGCGGCGCCTTCGATCCGACCGTGCAGCCGCTCTGGCGGCTCTACGCCGCGCACTTCGCCGCCGGCGGCGGCCCGGACGGCCCCCCGGCCGCGGCGCTGGCCGAAGCCCGCGCGGCGGTCGGTCTCGACGCCGTCCACGCCAGCGGCGACCGCGTCGTGCTCGGCCGCCCGGGAATGGCGCTCACCCTGAACGGCATCGCCCAGGGGTGGATCACCGACCGCGTCGTCGACCTCCTCCGCGCCGGGGGGGTGACGACGACGCTCGTCGACATGGGCGAGATCCGCGGGCTCGGGCCCGAGCCCTGGCGCGTCGGCATCGCCGGGAGCGACGCGATCGTGGCCCTGAAGGACCGCGCGATCGCCACCTCGGCGGCCGCGGGCTTCGCCTTCGACCCGGCCGGTCGCTTCACCCACATCATCGATCCGCGCACCGGAGCCACCCCGCGCCGCTACGCGCGCCTGACCGTCGTCGCCCCGACGGCCGCCGCCGCCGACGCCCTCTCCACCGGCTTCTCGCTGATCGCGCCGGAGGCGATGCCGCCGCTTGCCGGCGTGGAGGTGCGCACCGCATGACATCCTCGCGGGCGGAGCCCGCTTCGATCGAACGCGACCCTCAGGCCGGCACCGCCGCCGGCCGCTCGCGGATCGGCAGGTGGACGAGGGCCGAGAACGCCCCGACCCCGACGCCGATCCACCAGACGAGCGTGTAGTCGCCGTAGAGGTCGTAGAGCCGCCCGCCGAGCCAGATGCCCATGAAGCCGCCGAGCTGGTGGCTGAAGAAGACGATGCCGTAGAGCGTCCCCATGTAGCGCAAGCCCCAGATCTGCGCGACGAGCCCGCTCGTCAGCGGCACGGTGGCGAGCCAGAGCGCCCCCATCAGCACCGAGAACAGCAGCACGGTGCCAGGCGTCATCGGCGCGAGGATGAAGGCCGCGGCGACGATCGTCCGCGCGAGGTAGATCTGCGCGAGCAGGTACTTCTTCTGGTAGCGCGCCCCGAGCGCCCCCGCCGCCAGCGTGCCGCCGACGTTGGCGAGCCCGATCACCGCGATCGCCACCGCCCCGAGCGCCGAGGTCGTGGTGATCCCGAGCCCGGCGAGCACGCCTCCCGCCGGGATCGGCGAGCAGACCTCGGTGACGAAGGCGGGGAAGTGGGCGGTGATGAAGCCGAGCTGGTAGCCGCAGGAGAAGAACCCGAGGAAGATCAGGATGAACGACGGGTCGCGCACCGCCTGCCCGACGATCCGCCCCATGCCCTCCCCCGGCGCCGCCTCCGGCGCCCGGCCCGGGCCCGAGATCAGCGGCAGCACGACGAGCACCGCGAGGATCGCCGCGGCGAAGACGAGAAAGACCGAGCTCCACGGCATCACCGAGAGCAGCGCCTCGGC
The DNA here is from genome assembly GCA_964511815.1 of uncultured Rhodovulum sp. Taxonomy (GTDB): domain Bacteria; phylum Pseudomonadota; class Alphaproteobacteria; order Rhodobacterales; family Rhodobacteraceae; genus Amaricoccus. The sequence goes on along the minus strand of CAZEGY010000126.1, from coordinate 5,975 downwards.
GACCGGCGGCCCGACGAACTGCCCGGCCGAGCCCGCCGCCGTCGCGATCCCGAGGGTCAGCGACCGCCGCTCGGGCGACGCCGCCCGCCCGACGATGGCGAGGATCACCCCGAAGCCGGTGCCGGCGACGCCGAAGCCGATCAGCACGTTCAGCGTCTGGTGCCCGAGGGGGGTGACCGCGTAGGCCGAGAGCACCAGCCCGAGGGCGTAGAGCAGCGCCCCGAGGACGATCGCCTTGCGGTCGCCGTAGCGCTCGGCGATGGCGCCGAAGATCGGCTGGCCGATGCCCCAGGCGAGGTTCTGGATGGCGATGGCGAGGCTGAACTCCGCCCGCGGCCAGCCGAACTCTGCGGCGATCGGGATCTGGAAGAGCCCGAACGTCGCCCGGATGGCGAAGCCGACCATCAGGATCAGGCAGCTCGCGACGAGCACGGGGGTGAAGAGCGGCGCCCTTGCTTCGGACATGACGGGGACTCGCGGGTGACTTGGCGGGTGACTCGGGGAGCCGAGATATTGGTCCGCCGCCCCGCGAGGTCAAAGCATATTCCGTGCGGCCCGCCATCACCGCCGGTGATGGTCC
>CAZEGY010000126.1:0-5295 GCA_964511815.1 uncultured Rhodovulum sp. | reverse complement strand
CGCCGCCCGGCCGCCGCCCCGGTGCGCGACACGTGGTAGCGGGGCCTTGGCGCCTCCCGCCGCGGCTGCTACGGGGGACGGCGGGAGGGCGACCATGACCGACTACCTGTTCCGCGACGACCCCTACGCCCGGACCGCCGAAGCGACCGTCACCGCCTCCGGTCCCGAGGGCTTCGAGCTCGACCGCACGATCTTCTACGCCGCCTCGGGCGGCCAGCCCGGCGACACCGGCGGCTTCGCGCGCCCGGACGGCGCCGCCGGCCGCATCGCCGACACCGTCCACCCGGGCGGCGACCGCAGCCGCGTCGTCCACGTCGTCGCCCCGGGCGACGCCCCGCCCGCCGTCGGCGAGACCGTCGCCCTCGCCCTCGACTGGGAGCGCCGCCACCGGCTGATGCGGATGCACAGCGCCTTGCACCTGCTCTCGGTGGTGCTCCCCTACGGGGTCACCGGCGGGTCGATCGGCGAGGACAAGGGCCGGCTCGACTTCGACATGCCCGAGCCCCCCGCCGACCTCGCCGCCGTCGAGGAGGCGCTCAACGCCCACGTCGCCGCCGACCTCCCGGTCGCCGCGGAGTGGATCGGCGAGGACGAGCTCGCCGCCCGCCCCGAGATGGTCAAGACCATGAAGGTGAAGCCCCCGGTCGGCCAGGGCCGCGTCCGCCTCGTCCGCATCGGCGCGGGGGAGGGGACGATCGACCTCCAGCCCTGCGGCGGCACCCACGTCGCCTCGACCGCCGAGATCGGGCGCCTGCGCATCGGCAAGGTCGAGAAGAAGGGCCGCGAGAACCGCCGGGTCAACCTGCACTTCGGCGAATGACGGCGACCACCCGCCGCCCGCCCCGGCCCCTTCGCGCGCCCCCGGGCGCCGCGGCCGGGCGCGAGCGGCACCGCTGCCAGCGGCCGGTTCGGCGGCCCGTCGCCCGGGTGCCGCGCCCGTCCGCCGTCGCTGCCGGCGCCCCGGCCGCGCTAACCGTCTCCGGGGAACCCCGCTTCACGCCGCGGCGCCCCGCCGCTACGCTCGTGATCGGGGGGCGCTCCGGCGTTAACCAGTTAACCACGCCGCCCGGAGCCCCGGCATGACCGCCGGGCCGATGGCCCTCTACCGCGCGCGGGTCGCGGAGGGCAGCCTCGACGCCGACCCCGCCCAGCGCCGCGCCGTCGAGAAGCTCCAGCTCCTCGCCATGCGCCTCGCCGACTACCAGCCGGCGAAGCCGAAGCGCGTCGGCATCGGCTTCTTCGGCTGGGGCCGCGACCGCCTCGAGGAGAAACCCATCCCCGGCCTCTACCTCTACGGCGGCGTCGGCCGCGGCAAGTCGATGCTGATGGACCTGTTCTTCGAGTCCGCCCCGGTGGCGCCCAAGCGCCGCGTCCACTTCCACGCCTTCATGCAGGAGATCCACCGCGGCATCGCCGCCGCCCGCGCCAGGGGCACGACCGACCCCGTCCGCCCGGTCGCCGACGCCGTCGCCGACGGCGCCACGCTCCTCTGCTTCGACGAGATGCAGATCACCGACATCACCGACGCCATGCTCGTCGGCCGCCTGTTCGAGCGCCTGTTCGAGCGCGGCGTCGTCATCGTCACCACCTCGAACCGCGCCCCGGACGAGCTCTACAAGAACGGCCTCAACCGCAACCTCTTCCTGCCGTTCATCGCCCTCATCGAGGACCGCCTCGAGGTCCACGAGCTCGCCAGCGCCACCGACCACCGCCTCGACCGCCTCGGCGGTGCGGTCGTCTACCACGCCCCCCTCGGCCCCGCCGCCACCGCCGCCCTCGACGCCGCCTGGGAGCGCCTCGCCCGCGGCCCCGGCCAGCCGCTGACCCTCACCGTCCACGGCCGCCCGGTGACCCTCCCCGAGTACCGCAACGGCGTCGCCCGCGCCGCCTTCGCCGAGCTCTGCGGAAAGCCCCTCGGCCCCGCCGACTACCTCGCCGTCGCCGAGGCGGTCGAGGTGCTGCTCCTCGACGACGTCCCCGTCCTCTCCCGCGCCCGCAACGACGAGGCCAAGCGCTTCGTCACCCTGATCGACGCGCTCTACGAGGCCAAGGTCCGCCTGATCTGCGCCGCCGCCGCCGAGCCCGACGCCCTCTACGCCGAAGGCGAGGGCGCCTTCGAGTTCGTGCGCACCGCGTCGCGCCTCCACGAGATGCGCTCGGCCGACTGGGGCAGGTGACGCCTACACGTGCCGCGCGACGAAGCGCGCCACCGCCGGCCCGGTCAGCAGCACGAAGACCAGCCGTGCGGTCTGCATCGCCATCACGAAGGCGACGTCGACCCGGGTCGAGGAGGCGATGATCGCCACCGTGTCGGCCCCGCCCGGGCTCATCGCGAGGTAGGCGGTCAGGGGATCGTGCCCGGCGAAGACCACCAGCACCGCGGCGAAGCCGGCGCAGATCGCGACGAGCGACACGATCGAGGCGAGCACCGCCGGCATCGCCCGCAGCGCATGGCCGACCGTCGCCCGGTCGAAGCGCAGCCCGACCCCGCAGCCGATGACCCCGAAGGCGAGGGCGAGCAGGAGCGGCGGCAGCTCGATCGTCAGCACCCCGGTGTCCTGCAACAGCGCCCCCAGGGCGAGCGGCAGGAGCAGCGTCCCCGCCGGCAGCCGCGTCGCCTGCCCGAGCCACACGCAGGCCGCCGCCAGCGCCAGCGTCGCGGCGAGCCACGGCCAGTCGGGCGCGACGAGCCAGCCGACCTCGGCCGCGACCGGATCGGCGTCGCCCCAGACCCGCGCCACCACCGCCGCCAGCGTCGCGACGATCACCACGCGGGTGTACTGCATGAAGGCGACGAGGCGCATGTCGGCGCCGAAGCTCGCCGACATCAGCATCATCGCCGCCGCCGCCCCCGGCGACGAGCCCCACACCGCCGTCGTCCCGGGCAGGACGCGCAGCCGCGCCAGCAGGAAGCCGAGCCCCGCGCTCGCCGCCGTCACCGCCAGCACGCCGATCACGAACACCGGCCAGTCGGCGAGGATCTCGGCGAGGACCGGCAGCGCCAGCACGCGCGCGATCATCAGCCCGACGAAGGTCTGGGCGAAGCGGAAGGCGGTCGCCGGCACCCGCACCCCGCGGCCGGCGAGGGCGAAGCCGATGCCCGCGACCATCGGCCCGAGGAGCTGCGCCGCCGGCAGCCCGACCGCGGTCAGCAGGAACGCGAGCCCGACCGCCGCCGCCGTCAGCCCGGCCCAGCGCCCGGCCCAGCGCCCGCCCCAGCGCCCGGGGGACCCGGTCACTTGCGCTTCGGGCCCTTCTTCGGCCGCAGCCGGAACCCCTTCGTCCGGTCGATCTCGTAGCGTCCGGTCGCCACCACGAGGTCGCTCAGCTTCGGCTGCCCGTAGGTCCGGGTGTCGAACTCCGGCGACAGGTTCTGCAGGCGCTGCCCGACCGTGCCGAGGTGGTACCAGCCTTCGGCGTCGTCATCCATCTGCTCGAGCACCCTGGCGATCAGCGCCGCCGCCTCCGCCACCGGCCGCAGCGCCCCCGCCGCCGGCGCCGGGCGCTCGTCGGTCCCCGCGAAGTTCTCGCTGAAGATGAAGCGCGTGCACGCCTGCCGGAAGCTCTCCGGCGTCTTCTGCTGGCCGATGCCGTAGACGTCGATCCCCTGCTCGCGGATCCGCGCCGCGAGCCGGGTGAAGTCGCTGTCCGAGGAGACGAGGCAGAAGCCCTCGAACCGCCCCGAATGCAGGAGGTCCATCGCGTCGATGACCATGGCGATGTCGCTCGAGTTCTTCCCCGAGGTGTAGGCGAACTGCTGCTGGGCGAGGATCGCGTGCTTCTGCAGCACCTTCTCCCAGCCCGCCTGCTGGCCCTTGGAGAAGTCGCCGTAGATGCGCCGGAGGCTGGCCTCGCCGATCTTCGCCACCTCGTCGAAGAGCCCGTCGGCGACCTTCGGCGAGGTGTTGTCGGCGTCGATCAGCACCGCGAGGCGGGGAGGACGCTCCGCCATCAGCGCAACCGCGCCAGCAGCGCGGCGGTGGCGAAGCCGTCCGGCGTCAGCCCCTCGCTCGACTGGAAGGCGCGGATCGCGGTGATGGTGTTCGGCCCGATCACCCCGTCCGTCGTCCCGGTGTCGTGCCCGCGCGCCATCAGCCGCTCCTGGAGCTCGACCTTCTCGGTGCGCGACAGCTCGCGCTCGCTCCGCGGCCACGCGGCGACGACCGGTCCGGCCCCCATGATCCGGTCGCCGAGGTGGCCGACGCCCAGCGCGTAGGAGGTGGCGTTGTTGTAGGTCTTGATGACGAAGAAGTTCCCGTAGACCGCGAACGCCGGCCCCCGCGCGCCCGCCGGCGCGAGGATCGCCGCCGGGCCGTGGTCGGGCAGCGGGGCGCCGCCGGCGAGCGTCACCCCCCGCGCCCGCCAGTCCGCGACCGGGCGGCGGTTCGACTGGTCGGCCGAGCCGTAGTTGAAGCCGTCGGGCACCCGCACCTCGACCCCCCACGGCTGGCCGCGCACCCAGCCGTTCCTGGCGAGATAGTTCGCCGCCGAGGCCAGCGCGTCGGTCGGATCGCCCGACCAGATGTCGCGCCGCCCGTCGCCGTCGAAGTCGACCGCCATCGCGAGATAGCTCGTCGGCATGAACTGGGTGTGGCCCATCGCCCCGGCCCACGACCCGACCATGTGGGCGGGATCGACGTCGCCCGACTGGAGGATGCGCAGCGCCGCCACGAGCTGCTCCTCGGCGAACGCCTGCCGCCGCCCCTCGTAGGCGAGGGTCGCGAGGCTCTCGATCACCGGCATCGTGCCGCGGTTGGCGCCGTAGTTGGTCTCCATCCCCCAGATCGCCAGCACCGCCTGGCGGTCGACGCCGTAGCGGCGCTCGATCGCGGCCAGCGTCGGGTCGAGCGCCGCCCGCTTCGCCCGTCCGGTCTCGATCCGCGCCGGCGAGGCGGCGCCGTCGAGGTACTCCCAGATCGGCTTGGTGAACTCCGCCTGGCGCCCGTCGAGGCGCACCACCTCGGCGTTCTCCCCGACCCCGGCGAAGGCCGCGTCGAAGACCTGCGGCCGGATGCCCTGCGCGAGGGCCCGGCTCCGGAAGCCGGCCCGCCACGCCACGAAGCTCTCGGCCTGCGGGCTCGCCACCGATCGCGCGATCGGCGGCACGCTCTTCTCCAGCGGCGGGTTCGCCCCGGCGCAGCCGCCGGCGGCGAGCGCCGCGACGAGGGTTGTGGCGACGGGAATCCTGCTCAAGGCCTGCCTCCGGCTCGTTCGGGCTTGTTTTTTCGCGATGCTACCTCCGGTCCGCCCCAAAAGAAAGGGCGCGCGTCGGGCGAGTACCCCCCGGGCACGGGG
>CAZEGY010000125.1:0-8639 GCA_964511815.1 uncultured Rhodovulum sp. | reverse complement strand
GCGGCGACGGCGGCGGCGACCGCGTCGGGGGCCGCCTCGGCCGCGTCGGCGGCGGCGAGGAAGCGCTCGGCGTCGAGCGCGGCCATGCAGCCCATGCCGGCGCTGGTCACCGCCTGGCGGTAGATCGGGTCGGCGATGTCGCCGGCGGCGAAGACGCCCGGAACCGAGGTCGCGGTCGAGCCGGGCTGGGTGACGACGTAGCCGCCGTGGTGGAGCTCGAGCTGGCCGGCGACGAGCTCGGAGGCCGGCGCGTGGCCGATGGCGACGAAGACCCCGTCGGCCTTCACCACCCGCTCGGCGCCGGTGCGCACGTCGCGGAGGCGGACGCCGGTGACGCCGCGGGGGTCGTTCTCGCCGAGCACCTCGTCGAGGGCGTGGAACCAGATCGTCTCGATCTTCGGATGGCGGAACAGCCGCTCCTGGAGGATGCGCTCGGCGCGGAGCTCGTCGCGGCGGTGGACGAGCGTCACCTTGGTGGCGAAGTTGGTCAGGAACAGCGCCTCCTCGACCGCCGAGTTGCCGCCGCCGATCACCACGACCTCGCGGCCGCGGTAGAAGAAGCCGTCGCAGGTCGCGCAGGCCGAGACGCCGAAGCCCTTGTAGGTCTCCTCCGACTCGAGCCCGAGCCACTTGGCCTGGGCGCCGGTGGCGAGGATGAGCGCGTCGGCGGTGTAGACGGTGCCGCCGTCGCCGATGGCGGTGAACGGCCGCTTCGAGAGGTCGAGCCGGGCGATGTGGTCGGCGACGATCTCGGTGCCGGCGGCGCGGGCGTGGGCCTCCATGCGCACCATCAGGTCCGGCCCCTGCACCTCCCGGTCGCCGGGCCAGTTCTCGACCTCGGTCGTGATCGTCAGCTGGCCGCCGGGCTGGATGCCCTGGATCAGGATCGGCGCGAGCATCGCCCGGGCGCCGTAGACCGCGGCGGTGTAGCCTGCCGGACCCGAGCCGATGATGAGCAGCCGGGTGTGGCGGGTCTCGGACATGCGCGTGGCCTCCTCGTGGCGTTGGAGCGGCTATATAGGGCGCGGCCCGCCCGCCCTCAAGCGGCGAGGGCGCGGGCGAGGAAGCTGCGGTCGCCGTCGACCGAGAGCCGCGCCAGCGCCGTCGCCGCCGGCATCCACAGCGCGGCGTGGCCCGTCTCCGACGGCGGGCCGACGCGGCGGACCGGGCGGGCGAGGTAGACGTGGCAGACCTTGCGCGCCCACATGTCGTAGCTCGGCATGAAGGCGTAGCGCTGGAAGGCGCCGAGGCGGCGGAGCGGGCGGACCTGCCAGCCGGTCTCCTCGAGGCATTCGCGGCGGAGCGCCTGGAGCGGACCCTCGCCCGGGTCGATGCCGCCGCCGGGGAGCTGGAACTCGCGCTCGCCGTCCTCCCAGGTGACGAGGACGTCGCGGCCGTCGAGGACGACCGCATAGGCGCCGTGGCGCTCGCGGTAGCGGCGGACGGGGTCGATCGGCTGGTCGGCGTAGGTGCGCATCGGCGCGCACTCTAGGGGCGGGGGGCGCCCGGCGCCAGAGCTGCGGCGGCGGTGCGGCGGCGGCGTTTGCATGGCGCGGGGCGACGCCCTATCTGAGGGGCAATCACGGGAGTTTCTCAATGACGCTTGCAGGCCGCATCGCCTGGGACGACACCATCCTGCCCTTCCAGCTCGACCGCGCCGACATCCGCGGCCGGGTCGGCCGGCTCGATTCCGTCCTCGAGACCATCCTCGGGCAGCACGACTATCCCGCGCCCGTCGCCGCCCTCGTCGCCGAGGCGACGCTGATCACCGCGCTCGTCGGCCAGACGATCAAGCCGCGCTGGCGCCTCAGCCTCCAGATCCGCGGCGAGGGGCCGGTCAAGATGATCGCCACCGACTACTTCGGTCCCGCCGAGGACGACGCCCCGGCGCGGATGCGCGCCTACGCCGCCTTCGACGCCGAGACGCTCGCCGCCGCCGACGCGGCGACGCCGTTCGACCTGCTCGGGCAGGGGGTCTTCGCGATCATGATCGACCAGGGCCGGGGCACCGCGCCCTACCAGGGGGTGACGCCGATCGCCGGCGCCTCGCTCGCCGATTGCGCCGAGACCTACTTCGCCCAGTCCGAGCAGCTTCCGACCCGCTTCGCGCTCGCGATGGGCGAGGCGATCGAGCCCGGGGGCGCGGCGCGCTGGCGCGGCGGCGGGGTGCTGCTCCAGCACATGCCGAAGGCCTCGCCCCACGCCAGGCGGGCGGCGTCGGGCTTCGACGGCCTGCTCGCGCCCGAGGACATGCTCGACGGTGCCGACGCCGACAACTGGCGGCGGGCGGTGATGCTGCTCGGCACCGTCGAGGCGACCGAGCTCGTCGGTCCCCACGTCGGGGCCGAGCAGCTGCTGCTGCGGCTCTTCGGCGAGGAGGCGCCGCGGGTCTACCCGGCGCAGCCGGTGCGCTTCGGCTGCACCTGCGCGCCGGAGAAGGTCGTGCAGACCCTGGCGATCTACGGCCGCGAGGACATCGCCGCGATGACGACCGAGGACGGCAAGGTGACGGCCGACTGCCAGTTCTGTGGCGCGCACTACGAGTTCGACCCGGACGAGCTCGGCGCCGAGGCGGGGCGGGAGTAGGGGGCACCGCTCCGCGCGACGCCGCCACCCGGGGCGATTTTCTATCGCGGCCGAAGCGGGAGAAGCCGGACCCGCATCCGGGTCGGCTCGACGGTGAGGAGCGCGCCTTCCGAGGTCGTGGGCGGTCTGGCGAACGGCGGCGATCACGGCGCTGCCGATCGCTTCGGGGCTCACGTCGTCGGAGGGAACCTGGACGACGCTGGGCTTCTCGCCGTGCGTCGCCGCGAGGATCGCGCTGAAATCGAGGTCGTGGGTGAAGACGACGTAGTCGTGCGCCTGGCGAATGCCATGATCTCGACATCGGGCGCGTCACCCGGTCCGAGTTCGGACCAGTGTGTCGCCTCGATCCCGGCATCGCCGAGAAGGCGCGTCCACCGCGGCGACAGGTTCATGTCGACGAGAACCCTCATGGGCCGCCCGGAACGACCTCACGTTCTTCGGCTCTCCATGCCGCGGAGCGGAGGGCCTGCATGATGTCCTCGCGCTCGAGGCAGGGGAAATCGGCCAGAACCTCGTCGACGGTGTGGCCGGCGCCGATCTGGCCGACGACCATTCCGACGGTGACGCGCAGGCCCCGGATACACGGCTTGCCGCCCATCGTTCCGCGCTCTTGCGTAATGCGGTCGAACGGCGCCATCGCTCTGATCCCCTGTCGAAGCCCGGTGAAGGCAGATGCCGGCGTCCCGTTGCACAATGTCGGCCGAGACGGGTTTCGAGCGGCCCGCCTCGATCGAAGGGCCTACCCCTCGCAGGCGGCGCGGAGGGCGGCGATGCGGTCGGCGTAGGCGGCCGGGCCGGCGCCGAAGACGGCGGAGCCGGCGACGAAGGTGTCGGCGCCGGCGGCGCGGCAGAGGGGGACGGTGTCGGGCGCGATGCCGCCGTCGACCTCGAGCCAGATCTCGCGGTCGCCGATCATCTCGCGGAGGACGCGGATCTTGCCGAGCTGCGCCGGCAGGAAGCTCTGGCCGCCGAAGCCCGGGTTCACCGTCATCGCGAGGACGAGGTCGACCTTGTCGAGGACGTACTCGACCGCCTGCGGCGGGGTCGAGGGGGTCAGCGACACCCCGGCCTTGGCCCCGAGGGCGCGGATGCGGGCGAGGCTGCGGTCGAGGTGCGGCCCGGCCTCGGCGTGGATCGTGACGATGTCGGCGCCGGCCGCGACGAAGGCGTCGAGGTAGGGGTCGGCGGGGGCGATCATCAGGTGGACGTCCATCAGCGTCGTGACGTAGGGGCGGATCGCCGCCACCACCACCGGGCCGAAGGTGATGTTCGGCACGAAGTGGCCGTCCATCACGTCGACGTGGACCCAGTCGGCGCCGGCGGCCTCGATCGCCGCGACCTCCTCGCCGAGGCGCGCGAAGTCGGCCGACAGGATCGACGGCGCGATCTTCGGCGCGCGCGAGAAGCTCACCCGAGCCGCCGGATCAGGCTCGAGGTGTCCCAGCGCCCGCCGCCCATGTTCTGCACGTCCTTGTAGAACTGGTCGATGAGGGCGGTCCCCGGCAGGGCGGCGCCGTTGGCGTTGGCCTCGGCGAGGCAGATGCCGAGATCCTTGCGCATCCAGTCGACGGCGAAGCCGAAGTCGAACTTGTCGGCGAGCATGGTCTTGCCGCGGTTGTCCATCTGCCACGAGCCGGCGGCGCCCTTGCCGATGACGTCGAGCACCGCCTCGCCGTCGAGCCCGGCCTTCTGCGCGAAGGCGAGCCCCTCCGACAGGCCCTGCACGAGGCCGGCGATGCAGATCTGGTTGACCATCTTGGTGAGCTGCCCCGCCCCCGCCGGCCCCATCAGCCGGCAGGCGCGGGCGTAGGCGGCGATCACCGGCTCGGCGCGCGCATAGGGCGCCGCCTCGCCGCCGCACATCACCGTCAGGACGCCGTTCTCGGCGCCGGCCTGGCCGCCCGAGACCGGGGCGTCGACGAAGTGGGCGCCGCGCTCGCGCGCCGCGGCGTCGAGCTCGCGCGCCACCGCCGCCGAGGCGGTGGTGTGGTCGACGAAGACCGCGTCCCTGCCGAGCCCCTCGAAGGCGCCGCCCGGCGCGACCGTCACCGAGCGCAGGTCGTCGTCGTTGCCGACGCAGGAGAAGACGATCTCCGCGCCCTCGGCGGCCGCCGCCGGCGTCTCGGCCCGGCGCCCGCCGTGCGCGGCGACCCACGCCTCGCCGCGCCGGGCGGTGCGGTTGTAGACGGTGACGTCGTGCCCCTTCGCGGCCAGATGCCCGGCCATCGGATAGCCCATGACCCCGAGACCGACGAATGCGACCCGCGCCATCGCGACACCCCCTCGTTAACCCTTGTTTCGTTGTGAAGTCCCTAGTGGCCTGCTATCCGGGCGGGGTCAAGGCGACGACAGGCGACGAAAGGACCGGAGCCCGGCATGGCATTCCTCTTCCGGTGGCTGATGCGGGCGTTCCTCGCCGCCGCCGTGCTCGCGATCGCCGCCCTCGGCCTCGCCTGGTACCTCGCGAGCCGTTCGCTCCCCGACTACGACCGCACCGTCGCGCTCGACGGGCCCGAGCAGGCGATCGAGATCGTCCGCGACCGCTACGCCGTGCCGCACATCCTCGCCAGGACCGACCACGACGCCTTCTTCGGCCTCGGCTACGTCCACGCCCAGGACCGGCTCTGGCAGATGATGCTCTTCCGCCGCACCGCCCAGGGCCGCCTCAGCGAGATCTTCGGGCCCGGGACCGTCGGCATCGACACGCTGATGCGCCAGCTCGACCTCTACGGCCTCTCGCGGCAGGCGGTCGCGGTGCAGACCGCCGCCACCCGCGCCGCCCTCGACGCCTACGTCGACGGCGTCAACGCCCGCCTGCGCGTCGTGCAGGGCGAGGCGCTCGGGCGGGGGGCGCCGGAGTTCTTCCTCTTCACCCAGGAGATCGCCCCGTGGGTGGCGGCCGACTCGATCGCCGTCGAGAAGCTCCTCGCCCTCCAGATGACCGACAAGGCGGCGATGGAGACGCTGCGCGCCAGCCTGTCGCTGCGGCTGCCGCCGGAGCGGCTGCGCGACATCCTCCCCGACTCGCCGAACGCGCCGCTGATGGGGCTGCCCGAGTTCACCGCGCTCTTCCCCGACGGACCGCCCGCGGTCGCGGCGGCGGCCGTCCGCAACCCGCTCGACCCGCTGGCGCCTCCGGGCCTCGCCGGCGCCTCCAACGCCTTCGCGGCGGTCGGGCGGCGCGCGGCGGGCGGGCAGCCGCTCCTCGCCTCGGACCCCCACCTCGCGCTGACCGCGCCGTCGTACTGGATGCTCGCCCGCATGGACCTCGCCGCGGGTCCGGTGATCGGCGGCACCATCCCCGGCATCCCGGCCGTCCTCGTCGGGCGCAACGCCGATCTCGGCTGGGGCCTGACCGCGAGCTACCTCGACGACCAGGACGTCTACATCGAGCGCCTCGATCCCGACGACCCCGGCCGCTACCTGACCCCGGACGGCCCCCGCGCCTTCGAGACGCGCCGGGCGACGATCGCGGTCAAGGACGCGGCGCCGGTCGAGGTCGCGCTGCGCTGGACCCGCCACGGCCCGGTCATCCCCGGCGACGACTTCGGCGCCGCGGCGGTGACCCCGCCCGGCCACGTCGCGGCGCTGGCGTGGACCGCGCTCACCCCCGAGGACCGCTCGATCGGCGCCGCGATCGCGCTGATGCGCGCCCACTCGATCGAGGCGGCGCGCGATGCCGCCCGCGACCACGTCGCGCCGTCGCTGAACCTCACCCTCGCCGACCGGACGTCGGTCGCGCTCCAGATGACCGGCGCCGCCCCGCGCCGCCTCGCCGGGCACACGAGCCAGGGGCGCATCCCGGCGCCGGGCTGGCTCGCGGTCAACGACTGGCAGGGGATGCGCGCCTTCGAGGAGAACCCCTGGGTCGTCGACCCGCCGTCGGGGATCGTCGTCAACACCAACAACCGCATCACCGACGCGGCCTTTCCCGACAACCTCAGCTTCGACTGGGGCGACACCTACCGCATCATCCGCGCCGGGCGGCTTCTCGGCGATCGCCGCGTCCATTCCCGCGACAGCTTCGTCGAGATCCAGACCGACGCCGTCGCCGAGGACGCCCGCGTCCTGCTGCCGCTCGTCGCGCGCGATCTCTGGTACGCGGGCGAGCCCGCCGCCGCCGGCACGGTCGAGCGCCGCCGCCAGGACGCGCTCGAGCGCCTCGCCAACTGGAACGGCGAGATGTCCGAGCACACCGCCGAGCCGCTGATCTACGCCGCCTGGCTCCGCGCCCTGAAGCGGCGGCTGATCCAGGACGAGCTCGGCCCCCTCGCGGCCTCGGTGCCGGCCTCGGAGCCGGTCTTCATCGAGCGCGTGTTCCGCGACGTCGACGGGGCGGCGGCATGGTGCGACATCCGCCAGACCACCGCCGTCGAGACCTGCGCCGACATGGCGCGCCTCGCCCTCGACGACGCGCTGATCGAGCTCGCCGAGACCCGGGGCGAGCGCATCGAGGGCTGGCGCTGGGGCGACGCCCACCAGGCGGTCCACCTCCACCAGACCCTCGGCAGCGTGCCGGTGCTGCGCGCGCTCGCCAACATCCGCCAGAGCACCGGCGGCGGCGACCACACGCTCCTCCGCGGCCAGACCCCGGGGACCGGGCCGGAGCCCTACCTCAACGTCCACGCCGCCGGGTATCGCGGCGTCTACGACTTCTCCGACCCGGACTCGAGCCTCTACGTCATCTCGACCGGCGAGAGCGGGCACATCCTGTCGCGCCACTACGACGACCTCGCGGCGATCTGGCGGCGGTCGGAGTACATCCCGATGTCGCTCGACCCCGACTTCGCCCGCGCCGGGGCGGTCGGGATCACCCGGCTCCTGCCGGAAGCGGGGGCCGTCGCCGCGCGCTGACGCTCCTCAGCCGCGCGCCCGGGCGAGCTGCCGGGAGCGGAGGAGGGTGTAGAGGCCGCTGCCGACGATGACCACGCACCCGGCGAGCATCATCGCGTCGGGGCGCTCGTCGAAGGCGAGGAAGGCGAGGATCAGCGCGAAGACCAGCCGGGTGTAGCGGAAGGGGGTGACGACGGAGATCTCGCCCGTCCGCATCGCCGCGGTCAGGGTGGCGTAGGCGGAGACGCCGAAGGCCGCGGCGACGACGACGAGGCCCATGCTGCGCGCGTCCGGCCAGACCGCCCCGCCGGTGACGGCGAGGATGACGGCGCCGGCGATGGTCAGCATGGCGAAGCCGGCGACGCCGAGCTGGGCGTTCGACAGCACCTTCGGCGCCGCCCGCGTCGCGAGGTCGCGGCCGGCGAAGCCGAGCGTGCCGGCCACCGCGAGCAGCGCCAGCACGTCGAAGCCGGCGAGGCCGGGGCGCAGGATCATCAGGACGCCGGCAAAGCCGATGACGACCGCGGTCCACCGCCGCCAGCCGACGGTCTCGCCGAAGACGAGCGCCGCGCCGGCGACGACGACGAGCGGCGTCGCCTGGAGGATGGCCGACGCCGCCGAGAGCGGGATGAGCGCCAGCGCGAGCGCGTAGAAGAGCCGCCCGGCCACCTCGAAGACCGAGCGCACGATCATCGTCCGCCCGAGGAAGGCCCGCGGCAGCGGCGGCTCGCCGTTGAAGGCGGCGACGCCCGCGAAGACCGCGAGGCCGATCAGCCCGAAGAGCACCACCACCTCGCCGACGGGGATGTGCCGGGCGGCGGCCTTGACGCTCATGTCCTCGACGGCGAACGCTGCCATCGACAGCGTCATCAGCAGGCTGCCCCGGAGGTTCGGCGACAGCGCCCGCCGTCGGGTCAGCGGACGATCCGGCTGTACTTCGCGCCGGTCAGGCTCGCGTCGGCGATGAGGCCGCGCTGGCCGAAGACGATCTCGTAGATCGGCCGGTTGATCTGCGTCGAGGTCACCCCCGCCGCCGCGCCTTCGGCGTTGAAGACCACCGCCGCGTCGGCGCCGAGCTGCCAGCCGTCGGCGACGCGGAAGTCCTGGAGCGCCTGGGCGGTCATGAAGAACAGCGCCTGGTTGAACTCGGCGGCGCCGAAGGTGAGGCCGACCCCGGCGGTCGACAGCGAGTAGTAGTCGACCTTGGCCGGCCCGATGAG
>CAZEGY010000124.1:0-8652 GCA_964511815.1 uncultured Rhodovulum sp. | reverse complement strand
CCTACCTCGAGGACATCCCGCGCGAGATGGAGGAGGCCGCCTTCCTCGACAAGGCGAGCCGGCTCCAGGCGCTCTGGCACGTCGTCCTGCCCCAGGTCCGCGGCGGCATCGGCGTCACCACCGTCTTCGTCTTCCTCAACGCCTGGAACGAGTTCCTCTTCGCCGTCCAACTCGGCGGCAACCGCGTCCGCCCGGTCACCGTCGCCATGCACAACTTCGTCTCGATCGAGCAGACGCTGTGGGCCAAGCTCGCCGCCGCGGCGCTCCTCGCCATGCTCCCGGTCATCGCCATCGGCATCCTCGCCCAGCGCCAGATCGTCAAGGGCCTGACCGTCGGCGCGGTGAAGGGAGGGGGCCGGCGATGAGCGTGCGCGGGCATGAACAGACGGTTAACGCGCGAAGGATAGTTCCCATATATCAACGACTTGACCCCTTGCGCACGCGTGCGCAAATCCCGTGCGCGCACACGAAGGCGCCGCGCTCCGGAGCCCGCCGATGACCACCACCGGCGAGGTGATCCTCGAGCGGATCGTCAAGGACTACGGCACCTTCCGCGCCCTCAAGTCCATCGACCTCCGCATCGCCCCGGGCGAGTTCTTCGCCCTCCTCGGCCCCTCGGGCTCGGGCAAGTCGACCACGCTCCGCGTCATCGCCGGCCTCGAGATCCCCGACTCCGGCCGGATGCTCGTCGATGGCGAGGACATGACCTTCGCCCCGCCGGGCGAGCGCAACGTCGCCATGGTCTTCCAGAACTACGCCCTCTACCCGCACATGACCCTCGCCGAGAACATCGGCTTCCCGCTGCGCATGGACGGCGTCCCGAGGCCCGAGATCGCGCGGCGCGTCGAGGACGCCGCCCGCAAGGTCCGCATCGACCACCTGCTCGCCCGCCGCCCCGGCCAGCTCTCGGGCGGCCAGCAGCAGCGCACCGCCCTCGCCCGCGCCATCGTCCGCCAGCCGCGGCTCTTCCTCCTCGACGAGCCGCTCTCCAACCTCGACGCCCAGCTCCGCCTCGAGACCCGCATCGAGCTCAAGCGCCTGCACGCCTCCCTCGGGGTGACGACGATCTACGTCACCCACGACCAGGAGGAGGCGATGACCATCGCCGACCGCATGGCGGTGTTCCGCGAAGGCGAGATCATGCAGACCGGCACCCCGACGCAGGTCTTCGACACCCCCGACACCCTCGACGTCGCCGCCTTCATCGGCAGCCCGCCGATGAACCTCCTCCCCGCCCGGATCAAGGACGGCGCCGCCGCGTTCTCGGGCTGGCGCCTGCCGCTGCCCGGCGCGCCGGTCGGCGACCTCGTCGTCGGCATCCGCCCCGGGCGCATCCGGCTCGCCGCCGAGAGCGAGCCCGGCGGCCTGCAAGGCAGGCTGCTCCTCTCCGAGAACCTCGGCGAGGCGATGCTCCTCAACGTCGACGTCGCGGGCACGCTGGTGAAGGTCCGACTTCCGGAGGTCCGCGCCCTCGCCGACGGCAGCGCGGTCCGCCTCGCCTTCGACGCCCGCGACGTCCTGCTCTTCGATCCCGAGACCCGCCGTCGCCTCGACTGGCGCCAGAAGGAGCCCCGCCCGTGAAAGCCGTCTTCCTGCTCTTCGACTCCGTGAACCGGCTGATGCTCGAGCCCTATGGCGGCACGCTCCTCGACACCCCGAACTTCCGCCGCCTCGCCGAGCGGAGCGTCACCTTCGACACCCACTACATCGGCTCGATGCCCTGCATGCCCGCCCGCCGCGACATGCAGACCGGCCACCTCTCGTTCCTGCACCGCAGCTGGGGGCCGATGGAGCCCTTCGACAATTCCTTCCCCGAGCTCCTCAAGACCGCCGGCGCCTATTCGCATCTGATCACCGACCACTACCACTACTGGGAGGACGGCGGCGCCACCTACCACACCCGCTACGACTCCCACGAGTTCTTCCGCGGCCAGGAGTCCGACCCGTGGAAGGTCCTCCTCGACGCGCCCCTCGACGAGATCCGCGCCAAGTACCACCCGAGCCAGAACGACCTCGGCTCGCGGCAGAACCCCTACAACTACATGATCAACCGGGAATTCATCACCGAGGAGGCCGACTTCCCCTCGGTCCAGTGCTTCGACGCCGCCTTCCGCTTCCTCGACGCCAACCGGGGCGCCGACGACTGGCTCCTCCAGGTCGAGACCTTCGACCCGCACGAGCCCTTCTTCGCCCCCGAGCGCCAGAAGGCCAGGTTCCCGACCGACTACGACGGCCCGATCCTCGACTGGCCGCGCTACGAGCGCGTGACCGAGCCGCAGGCCGAGATCGACGAGCTCCGCGCCAACTACTTCGCGCTGCTCAGCCACTGCGACGCGCTCCTCGGGCGGATGCTCGACTACTTCGACGAACACGACCTCTGGAAGGACACCGCACTCATCCTGACCACCGACCACGGCTTCCTCCTCGGCGAGCACGACTGGTGGGCGAAGAACCGGATGCCCCTCTACGAGGAGATCTCCCACATCCCGCTCTTCATCCACCACCCGGCCCACGCCGCCGAGGCCGGCACCCGCCGCAAGGCGCTCACCCAGACGATCGACCTGATGCCGACGCTC
This sequence comes from uncultured Rhodovulum sp., assembly GCA_964511815.1. Classification (GTDB taxonomy): domain Bacteria; phylum Pseudomonadota; class Alphaproteobacteria; order Rhodobacterales; family Rhodobacteraceae; genus Amaricoccus. The sequence continues at coordinate 6,076 of CAZEGY010000124.1, read as the reverse complement.
TGCGAGCTCTTCGGCGCGCCGATCCCCGCCGAGGTTCAGGGCCGCTCGCTCCTGCCCCTCCTCGCGGGGGACGAGGAGCGCCACGACGCGGTGATCTTCGGCTACTGGGGCGGCGGCATCAACGTCACCGACGGCCGCTACACCTGGTTCTGCTACCCGCGCGACATGAAGGACCAGGACCTCTACCAGTATACGGTGATGCCGACCCACATGACCAAGCTCTTCACCGTCGAGGAGATGCAGTCCGCGAGCCTCGTCCCCCCCTTCGCCTGGACCAAGGGCGTGCCGCTCCTGCGCATCGCCCACGCCTCCAAGGCCGGCCAGAAGACCCACAGCTACCACTTCCCCGAGGCGATGGAGGACACGACGACGGTCCTCTACGACCTCGCCAGCGATCCCGGCCAGGAGCGCCCGATCCGCGACGCGGCGGTGGAGGCGCGCCTCCGCGCCGCCCTCTTCCGCATCATGGCCGAGAACGATGCCCCCGCCGAGGTCGTCCGCCGCATGGAGGAAAGCCTCGGCGCCCCCGCCTGAGAGAACCCCGCGAAAAGGGTTCCGATGCGCCCGGGGGCCACCCCGTCTCGCGCGCGGGACGGGGGTCAAGTCATTGATATCGCATAGTTGTCCGTGTCACGTTAACCGTTCGTTCATGCTCGCGAACCGAGTAACAGGTCACGTCCCCGGGAGTGGTGTAGCTGACGGATCGTCAGCCGAGTCCTCCGGCGGTGCCGGGGCCGGCCAGCGCCGAAGGGACTTCGAGGCTGGCGAGGCAAGTGTGCCTCATCTTCTGGAGAGGCTCCAGGGTCATGTAGCGGCGGTCATGTAGCGGCGGCCTGGGCGGCCCACTCGTCGTGCTGCTCGATGAGGACGGCACCGACGAGGCGGAGGATGGCAGCGTCGTTGGGGAAGACGCCGACGACGTCGGTGCGGCGCTCGAGCCCGGAGGCGATCCGCGCCGCCCTGACCGGGAGGCCGGGGGCGCATCACCGCTTCCCCCTCGGCCTTCATCTCGGGCAGATCGACGCGCTCACCGCCGCCATCGCCGCCATCGACAAGGAGGTGGAGCGCGACCTCGGCCCTTTCCGGGAAGCCGTCGGGCTGCTCGTCACCCCCGGCGTCGCTGAGCGCACCGTCGAGGTCGTCGTCCCCGAGACCGGCCTCGACATCAGCCGCTTCCCCACCGCCGGACACCTCCTCCCCTGGGCAGGCCTCTGCCCACGCCAGGACGAGAGCGCCGGCAAGCGCCGCGCCACCCGGCCGAAGAAGGGCGCGCCCTGGCTGAAGACCGCCCTCGTCCAGGCCGCATGGGCGGCCGTACGCAAGAAGCAGGGCTACCGCCAGGCCCAGTTCCAGCGCCTGCGCGGCCGCCGCGGGCCGACGAAGGCAATCTGTGCCGGTCGCCGCGCCGATGCTCACCGCCGCTGCCACATGCTCCGCGACGGCGCCTTCTACGCCGATCCCGGACCCGACCACTTTCGCAGAAGCGAGCCCGCCACCCGGGCCAAGGCCCCCGCAAAACAGATCGAGCGCCTTGCCTTCGAACGCTCGATCTCAGGCCCAGTTTCCGTTCAGTCCTCGCCGCCGCCCTCGTAGATCGCCCGCTCGTTGGCGGTCGCGACGCGGAGGATGTTGGTCGAGCCCGAGACGCCGAACGGAATGCCCGCGGTGACGACGATGCGGTCGTCCTCGTTGGCGAAGCCGTGCGCGCGGGCGGCACGGGCGGCGCTGACCACCGCCATCTTGAAGCGGTCGACCTCGGAGACGACGACGCAGTGCAGGCCCCAGGACAGCGCGAGGCGCCGGGCCGTGCCGACGAGCGGGGTCATCGCGATGATCGGGACCCGCGGGCGCTCGCGCGCGGCGAGGAGGGCGGTGGTGCCCGAGTGGCTGAAGCAGCAGATCGCCTTGACCTTCGTCGTCTCGGCGACCTCGCGCGCGGCGACGGTGATCGCGTCGGAGACCCCCGAGCGGGCGGCGGTGCGCTGCGCCTCGATCACCTGCCGGTAGATCTCGTCGTTCTCGACCGACTCGGCGACGTTGTTCATCGTCGCCACCGCCTGGAGCGGGTAGTCGCCGGCGGCGGACTCGGCCGAGAGCATGACCGCGTCGGCGCCCTCGTAGATCGCGGTGGCGACGTCGGAGACCTCGGCGCGGGTCGGGATCGGCGCGGTGATCATGCTCTCGAGCATCTGGGTCGCGACGATCACCGGCTTGCCGACGGCGCGGCAGGCGCGGGTCAGGCGCTTCTGGATCGGCGGCACCGAGTAGACCGGCAACTCGACGCCGAGATCGCCGCGGGCGACCATGATGCCGTCGGAGGCGTCGAGGATCTCGGCGAAGGCGTTGACCGCCGCGGGCTTCTCGATCTTCGAGAGGATCGCGGCGCGGCCGTCGGCGAGCTCGCGCGCCTCGTAGACGTCGCCGGCGCGCTGGACGAAGGAGAGCGCCAGCCAGTCGATTCCGAGGTTGCAGGCGAACTCGAGGTCCTTCTTGTCCTTCGGCGAGAGCGCGGCGAGGGGCAGCACCACGTCGGGGACGTTGACGCCCTTGCGGTTGGAGATCTCGCCGCCGACCACCACCTCGGTGATCGCGTGCTTGGGCGAGCGCTCGGTGACCTTGAGGCGGATCTTGCCGTCGTTGACGAGGAGGGTCGAGCCGACCTCGAGCGCCTGGAAGATCTCGGGGTGCGGCAGGCAGACGCGGGTGGCGTCGCCGTCGGCCGGGTCGAGGTCGAAGCGGAAGGTCGCGCCCTCCTCGAGCAGGTAGGGGCCGCCGGCGAAGGCGCCGCAGCGCAGCTTCGGACCCTGGAGGTCGGCGAGGATGCCGATCGGCCGGCCGAGCTCCTCCTCGACCCGGCGGATCAGCGCGTGGCGCCGCGCGATGTCGTCGTGGGTGCCGTGGCTCATGTTGAGACGGAAGACGTCGGCGCCGGTCTCGAACAGGGCGCGGATCATCTCGTAGGTGTCGGATGCCGGGCCGAGCGTCGCGACGATCTTGACGTTGCGCTGGCGGCGGAGCGGGTTCATGCGCGGGTATCCTCCCGGTTTGGCGAAGCCGGTTATAGCCGAACCCCTCGGCGATGGAACCGTCAATGCCGCGCGGCCTCCCACGTACCTCCCACGGGCGTGCGTTGTCTGGCAACGGCGCCACGGGCGACCTAGTCTCGATGGTGTTGCACGAGAATGGAGCAGGATCATGACGGAAGCGCCCGCCGTCGAGGAAGCCAACCCGGGCGGGGCCTCGCGAATCCTCCTGCTCTGCGACCATGCGACGCCGATCGTCCCGGCGGAGGTGAACGGCGGCGACCTCGGCATCCCGCCCGAGGACATGGCCCGCCACATCGCCTACGACGTCGGCGCCCGCGGCGTGACGCTCGCCCTCGCCGGGCTCCTCGGCGCGCCGGCGCTCCTCACCCGATTCTCGCGCCTCGTCATCGACCCGAACCGCGGCGAGGACGACCCGACGCTGGTGATGAAGCTCTACGACGGCACCATCGTCCCGGCGAACCGCGGCGTCGACGCCGGCGAGGTCCGCCGCCGGCTCGACGCCTACCACCGCCCCTACCACCGCGCGATCACCCGGCGGATCGCGGCGATGGCCGCGGCGGGGCGGGAGCCCGCGATCGTCGCCATCCACTCGTTCACGCCGCAGCTTCGCGGGCGGCCGCCGCGGCCGTGGCACCTCGGCGTCCTCTGGCACCGCGACGGGCGCATCGCGTTGCCGCTGATCGCGCGGCTCCGCGGCGCCGGCTGGTGCGTCGGCGACAACGAGCCCTACTCGGGCGAGCTCGAGGGCGACACCCTGAGCCAGCACGGCACCGGGCGCGGCCTGCCGCACGTGCTGATCGAGATCCGCAACGACCTGATCGCGTCCGGGGCCGACCAGCGGTTGTGGGCCGAACGGCTCGCCCCCATCTTGTCCGAGGTGATCGAGGAGACCCCCGATGGATGACGCCACCCCGCCGGAGACCGCGCCCGAAATCGCGCCCGGGACCACGACCGAGCTCGAGGCCGCGGCCTTCCGTGCCCTGCGCGACCACCTGCGTGCCCGGAGCGACGTGCAGAACATCGACCTGATGAACCTCGCGGGCTTCTGCCGCAACTGCCTGTCGCGCTGGTATCAGGAGGCGGCGGCGGAACGCGGCATCGCCCTCGACAAGGACGCCGCGCGCGAGATCGTCTACGGGATGCCCTACGCCGACTGGGTCGCCGCCCACCAGACCGAGGCGAGCCCCGAGGCGAAGGAGAAGCTCGCCCGCAGCCACCCCGGGGGCGCCTGAAAGAGCCGGACCCGGCCGCCCCGGCCCGCGTCGGAGAACCTCTCCGGACCGCGGACCGGGCGGATCCCGCACGTCTGCGCACGCGTGCGCAGCTACTCAAGTGATTGAAACTGCTGGATTCGTGTCTCGGCGTTAACCCTCTGTTCAGGCTACACGGCGCTGCCGGCGGCCCCGGTGCCCGTGGCGAAGGGTGGGGATCTCCCGGATTTCGACCGAACGCGGGCGGGCGCGGCGTCCGCCCGAGGAAGCCACCCGTGTCCTCTCTCTCCCCCGAGTGTCGTGCAGCTTGCCCCTCGTTGGCTCAACCTCTCGTCCACGAAGGTCGGCTCGCGTCCGCACGCCCGCGGGGCTCGCCGACCCCGCCCGCTCCCCGCCGGCGCGTGACGGTGACCGGCCGCCCGGGCAGGGCGAGCCGGCTCTCGGCGGGCGGCGCCTCGGCGACGACGCGACCGCGGGAGACGACGAAGCGCCGCGGGGCGCGGCGGCGGAGCGCCTCGATCGGGTCGGCGGCGTCGAGGACGACGAGGCTGGCGCGGGCGCCGGGGCGGAGGCCGTAGTCGGGCAGGCCGAGGATGCGGGCGTTGTCCTCGGTCACCATCGCGAAGCAGGCGCGCATCTCGTCCGGGCTCGTCATCTGGGCGACGTGGAGGCCCATGAAGGCGACGTCGAGCATGTCGGCGGTGCCGAGCGAATACCACGGGTCGAGGACGCAGTCCTGGCCCCAGCCGACGGTGATGCCGTGGGCGCGCATCTCCTTGACCCGGGTCAGGCCGCGGCGCTTCGGATAGGTGTCGTGGCGGCCCTGGAGGGTGATGTTGATGAGCGGGTTCGGGATCGCCGCGACCCCGGCCTCGGCAATCAGCGGCAGGAGCTTGGAGACGTAGTAGTTGTCCATCGAGTGCATCGAGGTCAGGTGCGAGCCGGCCGAGCGCCCCGCGAGGCCGTGGCGCAGCGTCTCGGCGGCGAGGGTCTCGACGTGGCGCGAGAGCGGGTCGTCGGTCTCGTCGCAGTGGAGGTCGAGCATCAGCCCGCGCTCGGCCGCGATCCGCGCCAGCTCCCGCACCGAGGCGGCGCCGTCGTCCATCGTCCGCTCGAAGTGCGGGATGCCGCCGACGACGTCGGCGCCCTTGTCGAGGGCGCGGGTCAGGTTGTCGAGGCCGCCGGGCGCCCGGTAGAGCCCGTCCTGGGGGAAGGCGACGAGCTGGAGGTCGAGGTACGGCGCCACCGTCCGCCGGACCTCGAGCAGCGCCTCGACGCCGACGAGCCGCGGGTCGCTGGTGTCGACGTGGGTGCGGATGGCGAGGAGGCCCATCGACACCGCCCAGTCGCAATAGGCGAGCGCCCGGTCGCGGATCTCCTCGAAGGTGGCGAGCGCGCGGAGCTCGCCCCAGAGGGCGATGCCCTCGAGGAGGGTGCCGGAGGCGTTGATCCGCGGCAGGCCGTAGGAGAGCGTCGCGTCCATGTGGAAGTGCGGGTCGACGAAGGGCGGCGCCACGAGGTCGCCGGTCGCGTCGATCACCCGCCCGGCCTCGGCGTCGAGCCGGCCGACGGCGGCGATCGTCTCGCCGGCGATGCCGATGTCGGCGACGGTGCCGTCGGGCAGGGTGCCGCCCTTCACCAGGATGTCGAATGCCATCGGCGGTCCCTCGCGTCGCGCTGTCGCGGGAACGTCGGCGATCCGGCGGCGGAAGTCGAGACGGCGGAAGTCGAGACGGCGGAAGTCGAGACGGCGGAAATCGAGGCGGCGGAAGTCGAGGCGGTGGACGTCGAGGCGGCGGCGGATAGGCAGCGGCGGCC
>CAZEGY010000123.1:0-8661 GCA_964511815.1 uncultured Rhodovulum sp. | reverse complement strand
CTCGCGGGCGGAGCCCGCTTCGATCGAACGCGGGCTTGCGCGGCGTCCGCCCGAGGAAACCACCCGTATCCTCTCTCGCCCGAGTGTCGTGCAGCTTGACCCCCTGCTTACCACGGTTCGCGCACGTCTCGCGGCCTGTCGCGGCGGTGTCTCCGACGGCCGGACGGCGGGCCTCAGGCGGGAGCGACGCTCGCGGTGACGTAGTTGACCGAGAGGTCGCGGTCGGAGATCGACCAGCGCCAGCCGAGGGGGTCGAAGACGAAGCCCTTGCGGTCGACCGGGGCGAGCCCGGCGCCGCGCGAGAGGGCGTCGAGCTCGTCGGGGGTGAGGAACTTCCGCCAGTCGTGGGTGCCCTTCGGCAGCCAGCGCATGACGTGCTCGGCGCCGACGATCGCCATCAGCCAGCTCTTGGGGTTGCGGTTCAGCGTCGAGCAGATCATCAGCCCGCCCGGCTTCAGCAGCGTGCGGCAGGCGGCCATGAAGGCCGCGGGGTCGGAGACGTGCTCGATCACCTCCATCGCCAGCACCACGTCGAAGCGCTCGCCGGCAGCGGCGAGCGCCTCGGCGGTGTCGTGGCGGTAGTCGATGGCGAGGCCCGACTGCCCGGCGTGGAGGCGGGCGACCGGGATGTTGCCGGCGGCGGCGTCGACGCCCGTCACCTCGGCGCCGAGGCGGGCCATCGGCTCGGAGAGGAGGCCGCCGCCGCAGCCGACGTCGAGGAGGCGGAGGCCGGCGAAGGGCGCCTGCGCCTTGGGGTCGCGGGCGAACTCGGCGGCGATCTGGGCGACGACGTAGTCGAGGCGGCAGGGCTGGAGCATGTGCAGCGGCTTGAACTTGCCGTCCGGATCCCACCACTCGGCCGCCATCGCCTCGAACTTGGCGACCTCGGCCGCATCGACCGTCCCGGTGCCCGCGGCGCTCTCCGCCATTGCGCATCCCCGTGCTTGTTCTCGCCTGCCGCGGGATACATAGTGCCGGAATGAAGGAAAACCTCACCCATGCCACCTCGCCGCGGAGCGGACTCTATCCTCCGATAGAGCCCTTCCGCCAGCAGGTCATGGAGATGCCGGGGGGGCACCGCGTCTACGTCGAGCAGTGCGGGCGGCCCGACGGCGAGCCCGTCGTCGTGCTCCACGGCGGCCCGGGGGGCGGGTGCTCGCCGGGGATGCGGCGGTTCTTCGACCCGCGGCACTACCGGGTGATCCTCTTCGACCAGCGCGGCTGCGGGCGGTCGAGCCCCAACGCCAGCGTCGAGAACAACACCACCTGGGATCTCGTCGCCGACATCGAGCGCATCCGCGTCGAGATGCGCATCGACCGCTGGACGGTGTTCGGCGGCTCGTGGGGGGCGTGCCTCGCGCTCGTCTACGCCCAGACCCATCCCGAGCGGGTGCGGTCGCTCGTCCTGCGCGGGGTGTTCACCATGACCCGCGGCGAGCTCGACTGGTTCTACGGCGGCGGCGCCGGCGGCTTCTGGCCCGACCAGTGGGCGGCGTTCGAGGGCATGATCCCCGAGGACGAGCGTGGCGACCTCATCGCCGCCTACAACCGCCGCCTGTTCGGCCCCGACCCGGCCGAGCAGACCCGCTTCGCCCGGGCGTGGGCGGGGTGGGAGTCCGCCCTCGCGGTCCTCGATCCCGGCGCGTCGCGGGGCTATCCGTCGGCGAGCTACGCCCTCGCCTTCGCCCGGCTCGAGAACCACTACTTCATCAACGGCGGCTTCCTCGACGGTCCGGCGCACGTCATGGACCGCATGGAGCGGATCGCGCGCATTCCCGGCCACATCGTGCAGGGGCGCTACGACATGATCTGCCCGCCGCACACCGCGCACCGCCTGCACAGGGCCTGGCCCGGCTCGACGCTGCGCATGGTGACGCAGGCGGGGCACGCGCTCTCCGAGCCCGGGATCTCGAGCGAGCTCGTCGCGGTGATGGACGGGCTCCGGGACTGATTGGCGGGACTGAAGGGCGGGACCGAGCGACGGGACCAGCGGCGGGTTGGGCGCGGCCTCAGCGCCGTTCGGCGAAGAACGCCCGCAGGAGGGCTGTCGACTCGCGCTCCTCGATGCCGCCGAAGATCTCCGGGCGATGGTGGGTCTGGCGGTGGGCGAAGACGCGGGCGCCGTGCTCGACGCCGCCCGACTTCGGGTCGGCGGCGCCGTAGCACAGGCGGTCGAGGCGGGCGGCGGCGATGGCGGCGGCGCACATCGCGCACGGCTCGAGCGTGACGTAGATGTCGAGCCCGGTCAGCCGCTCCTGCCCGAGCGCGGCGCAGGCGGCGCGGATCGCCAGCATCTCGGCGTGGGCGGTCGGGTCGTGGAGCTCGCGGGTGCGGTTGCCGGCGGAGGCGACGATGCCGCCGGTCCTCGGGTCGACGATCACCGCGCCGACGGGGGTCTCGGCGCGGGCGAACGCGGCGCGGGCCTCGGCGAGGGCGTGGTCCATCTGGGGAGCGAAGCGCATGGCTCCTTCTCGCCCCGGCCGGCGTCCCCTTCAAGGCGTTTCGCGTGTTGCGCGGGAGCGGGCGCCGGCTTAGGAGCGGCGGGATGAGCGACGATGACACGCCCGACCCCTCCGGCGAACGGATCGCCCGCCGCCTCGCCCGCGCCGGCGTCGCCTCGCGGCGCGTCGCGGAGACGATGATCGCCGCGGGCCGTGTCGCCGTGAACGGCCGGATCATCGACAGCCCGGCGCTCAACGTCACCGCCAAGGACCGCATCACCCTCGATGGCCATCCGGTCGCCGCCCCCGAGCCGACGCGGCTGTGGCGCTACTACAAGCCGTCGGGGCTCGTCACCTCCGAGCGCGACGAGCGCGGGCGCGACACGGTCTTCGACAAGCTGCCCGAGGACATGCCGCGGGTGCTCTCGGTCGGGCGGCTCGACCTCAGCTCCGAGGGCCTCCTGCTGCTCACCAACGACGGCGCGCTCAAGCGCCGGCTGGAGCTGCCGTCGACGGGCTGGGTGCGCAAGTACCGGGTGCGGGCGCACGGCACCCCCGACGACGCGATGCTCGAGCCGCTCCGCCGCGGCATCACGGTGGCGGGCGAGCGGTTCCAGCCGATGAAGGTGACGATCGACCGGCAGCAGGGCGCCAACGCCTGGCTGACGATCGGCATCCGCGAGGGCCGCAACCGCGAGGTCCGCCGGGCGCTCGAGGCGGTCGGCCTGACGGTGAACCGGCTGATCCGGGTCTCGTACGGGCCGTTCCAGCTCGGCGATCTCGTGCCGGGCGCGGTCGAGGAGGTGCGCCAGAAGGCGCTCCGCGAGCAGCTCGGCCTGCCGCAGCCGGCACCGCGGGTGCCGGGCCCGGGACCGCGGCGGCGGAAGGGGCCGGCGCGGCCGGACTAGGAGCCACAGAACGGCGCGGGCGGTGCGTGCCGGCGCCGCGTCGTGCTAAAGTCTGACGGCGCGGAATTCGCTTTTGTTGCACCTGCGAATATGCTAGGCGACCCGCGGTCTTGCACGGGTGGAGAGAGCCATGACGATCAGCAAGATCGAACCTGGGCGAACCCCTCCTGAGAGCTGAAGCCAAAATGAACATCGACGCCATCCCGACCGGCAAGAACCCGCCCGACGACCTCAACGTCATCATCGAAGTCCCCACGGGCGGCGAGCCAATCAAGTACGAGATCGACAAGGACTCGGGCGCCCTGTTCGTCGATCGCTTCCTCTATACGCCGATGCGCTATCCGGGCAATTACGGCTTCGTGCCGCATACGCTGTGCGGTGACGGCGATCCGCTCGACGTCCTCGTCATGAACTCACGCCCGCTCGTGCCCGGCGCCGTGGTGCGCTGCCGCCCGATCGGCGTGCTGTTCATGGAAGACGATGGCGGCCAGGACGAGAAGATCCTTGCCGTGCCGGTGTCCAAGCTCACCAAGATGTACGACGCCGTCCGCGACATCGGCGACATTCAGGATATCCAGGTCGAGCGGGTGAAGCACTTCTTCACCCACTACAAGGATCTCGAGCCCGGCAAGTGGGCCAAGATCAGCCATGTCGGCGGCCACGAGGAGGCCAGGAAGGTAATTCTCGACTCCATCGAGATGGCCAAGAACGCCAAGTAGGCCGGTAGGGACAACGCGGCGGCCTGACGGCCGGCGACCAGCCGAGATTCCGTTTCGAACACGTCGCGGGCGGCGCCGAAGGGCGCCGTCCGCGATGTGCTTGCGTGCTCATCACGTCTCCGCCATGCTCCCCGGTCAACGACAAGAATGATCGCGGGAGGACGGTATGCTACTTTTCCTGGTCATCGTCTGCGGCGGGGTATCCATCGCCTACGGGGCGTGGGCGATCCGCTCCGTCCTCGCCGCCGACGCCGGCAACGCCCGGATGCAGGAGATCGCCGCGGCGATCCAGGAAGGGGCCGGCGCCTACCTCCGGCGGCAGTATACCACCATCGCCATCGCCGGCGCGGTCATCTTCCTCATCGTCGCCTTCCTGCTCGGCCTGCCGGTCGCCATCGGCTTCCTCGTCGGCGCGGTGCTCTCGGGGGCGGCGGGCTATATCGGCATGCTGGTCTCGGTGCGGGCCAACGTGCGGACCGCCGCGGCGGCGAGCCGGGGGCTCGGGGAGGCGCTGGCGCTCGCCTTTCGTGCCGGGGCGGTGACGGGGATGCTGGTCGCCGGGCTGGCGCTGCTCGGGGTGTCGGTCTACTACGCCATCCTCAAGATCGCCGGCTACGCGCCCGGCGACCGGACGCTGACCGACGCCCTCGTCGCCCTCGGCTTCGGCGGCTCGCTCATCTCGATCTTCGCCCGCCTCGGCGGCGGCATCTTCACCAAGGGCGCCGACGTCGGCGGCGACCTCGTCGGCAAGGTCGAGGCCGGCATCCCCGAGGACGACCCGCGCAATCCCGCGACGATCGCCGACAACGTCGGCGACAACGTCGGCGACTGCGCCGGGATGGCGGCGGACCTCTTCGAGACCTACGCGGTCACCATCGTCGCGACGATGGTGCTCGGCTCGATCTACTTCGCCGGGCAGGAGATCGTCTCGACGGTGATGCTCTATCCGCTGGCGATCTGCGGGATGTGCGTGCTGACCTCGATCGCGGGGACCTTCGCGGTCCGCATGTCGTCCGGCGGCACGATCATGGGGGCGCTCTACAAGGGCTTCATCGCCACCGGCGTCCTGTCGCTGCTCCTCCTCTACCCGCTGACGGCCCTGGTCTTCCCCGGACCGATGTCGGCGCCGCTGACGACGAGCACCGGGGTCGCCTTCACGCCGAACGACCTCTTCTTCTGCGGGGTGATCGGGCTCGTCGTCACCACCCTCATCGTCGTCATCACCGAGTACTACACCGGCACCGACTACCGCCCGGTGCGCTCGATCGCCCAGGCGTCGATCACCGGCCACGGGACGAACGTCATCCAGGGGCTCGCCGTCTCGCTCGAGTCGACGGCGCTCCCGGCGCTGGTCATCATCGGCGGGATCATCTCGACCTACATGCTCGCCGGGCTCTTCGGGATCGCGATCGCGGTGACGACGATGCTCGCCGTCGCGGGGGTCGTCGTCGCGCTCGACGCCTTCGGGCCGGTGACCGACAACGCCGGCGGCATCGCCGAGATGGCCGACCTGCCGCCCGAGGTGCGCTCGACGACCGACGCGCTCGACGCGGTCGGCAACACCACGAAGGCGGTGACCAAGGGCTACGCCATCGGCTCGGCGGGGCTCGGGGCGCTCGTCCTCTTCGCGGCCTACACCGAGGATCTGACCTATTTCTCCCAGACCGCCGCCGAGGGGAGCTTCTTCTACGGCCTAGACGTCGACTTCTCGCTCTCCAATCCCTTCGTCGTCGTCGGGCTGCTCTTCGGCGGGCTCCTGCCCTACCTCTTCGGCGGCATCGCGATGACCGCGGTCGGGCGGGCGGCGAGCTCGATCGTCGAGGAGGTCCGCCGACAGTTCCGCGAGAACCCCGGGATCATGGAAGGCACCACCAAGCCCGACTACGGGCGGGCCGTCGACCTGCTGACCAAGGCCGCGATCCGCGAGATGATCGTGCCGTCGCTGCTGCCGGTGCTGTCGCCGATCGTCGTCTTCATGGCGATCAACGCCATCGCCGGCCGCGACGCGGCGCTGGCCTCGGTCGGGGCGATGCTGCTCGGGGTGATCGTCACCGGGCTCTTCGTCGCGATCTCGATGACGAGCGGCGGCGGGGCGTGGGACAACGCCAAGAAGATCTTCGAGGACGGCTTCACCGCCGCCGACGGGCAGAAGCACTTCAAGGGCTCCGACGCCCACAAGGCGGCGGTGACCGGCGACACGGTCGGCGACCCCTACAAGGACACCGCCGGGCCGGCGGTCAACCCGATGATCAAGATCACCAACATCGTCGCCCTCCTGATGCTCGCGGTGCTCGCCCACTGAGGACTGTTGCAAGGGTGCAACGATCGTCGACGCGGTGGCCGGGTTGCCGCCGCGTCATTTCTTGAACCGCCGCGGCGGTGCGATACTCCCGTACGAAAGAAAATTGCGCGATCTCGGGAGGATCGGACATGGCGAAGGTTCCCGTGGCGAAGTTTTCCGCCCTCACCCGCACGCTGGCCGGCTCGTCGCTCGTCGCCCTGGTCGGTGCCGGCGGCGCCCATGCCGCCGCGCTCGAGCAGGTGGTGCCGAGCACGATCCGCCTGCTCTACGAGCCGGGCATGTATGCCGAGGTCGGCATCGGCTACACCGATCCGCATCAGAGCGGCGACGGCCTCGCGATCCCGCCGAACGGAGCCGGCATCCCCTCGGGCTTCTACAGCGGCAACACCGGCGACGTCTTCGACTCGCGGTGGAACTACAGCGGCGCCTTCAAGGGCGACATCAACGAGCGCCTCTCCTACGCGATCACCTTCGACCAGCCGTTGCAGGCCGACACCACCTACGGCGGGGCGCTGTTCACCAATGCGCCGACCGGGTTCAGCTATCCCTTCTACCAGGGGAGCTTCGCCGACCTGAAGACCTACCAGATCATGGCCGCGCTCGCCTACGACGTGACCGACAACGTCAAGGTCTTCGGTGGCCTGCGCGCCCAGCGGCTCGACGCCAAGGCGGGGATCTCGTTCGTCGACGGCTACCGCATCGACGCCGAGAAGAAGTGGAGCTACGGCTACATGCTCGGCGCGGCCTACGAGCGGCCCGACATCGCCCTGCGCGTCGCGCTCAGCTACTACTCGAAGATCAGCTACGACCTGTCGACGAGCGAGAGCATCGACAGCCTGCCGGTGCCGATCCGCGACACGACCGAGGTCGAGACCCCGCAGTCGGTCCAGCTCGACTTCCAGACCGGCGTGGCGCCGAAGACCCTGGTCTTCGGCTACGTCCGCTGGGTCGACTGGTCCGAGTTCTCGATCGCGCCGCAGCTCTACGGGCAGGCGATCCAGGGGCTGATCGGGGTGCCGCGGCCGCTCGTCGACTATGCCGACGACTGGTGGACCTACAACCTCGGCGTCGGCCGCCAGCTCACCGAGACGCTGGCGGGATCGCTGTCGATCACCTGGGAGCCGTCGGTCGGCGGCGAGATGACCTCGCTCGGCCCGTACGACGGGCGCACCACCGCGACGGCGGCGCTGAGCTACGACTACGGCCAGTGGAACTTCACCGGCGGGCTCTCCTACGGCGTGCTCGGCGACACCCACAACCTGTTGCAGACCGACTTCGACGACGGCAGCGTCTGGGGCGCCGGCCTGCGGGTGGGCTACAGCTTCTGAGGCTACGGCTTCCGGCGGCGGGTTGAATCCGCCCGCCGCCGCGGCTAGCTAACGGCTCGGCTCGCGGCGGGCGGAGTGCGCATGTTCTACGAGACACCCGAGGACTGGCGGGGCGCCCGCCACAAGCGCGTGTCCCTGTTCGGGATGTCCGGGCTCGGCAAGACCCGGATCGCGGCGATGCTGCGCGAGCGGGCGGACTGGTTCCACTACTCGGTCGATTTCCGCATCGGCACCCGCTACATGGGCGAGCACATCGTCGACAACTTCAAGCGCGAGGCGATGCGCAACCCGTTCCTGCGCCAGCTGCTGCGCTCGGATTCGATCTACATCGCCTCGAACATCACCTTCCACAACCTCGAGCCGCTCTCGACCTACCTCGGCAAGCCCGGCGACCCGGGCAAGGGCGGCATCCCCTTCGACGAGTACATCCGCCGCCAGCGCCAGCACCGCGAGGCCGAGATCGCCGCCACCCGCGACGCCTTGCAGTTCATCGAGAGGGGCGAGGCGATCTACGGCTATGCCCACTTCGTCGCCGACACCTCGGGGTCGCTCTGCGAGGTGGTCGATCCGGCGGACCCGGGCGACCCGGTGCTCGCCGACCTCGCCTCCCAGACGCTGCCGATCTGGATCCGCGGCACCGAGGCCGATCTCGAGGAGCTCTGCACCCGCTTCGACCGGGCGCCGAAGCCGATGTACTACGCCGAGGGCTTCCTGCGCGAGCTCTGGGCCGACTACCTCGCCGAGCGCGGCATCGCCCCCGACGCCGTCGACCCCGACGACTTCATCCGCCACGGCTTCCGCGCGCTGATGGCCCACCGCCTGCCGCGCTACCGGGCGATCGCCGACGGCTGGGGCGTCACCGTCGAGGGCGCCGAGGTCGCGGCGGTGCGCGATCCGGCCGACTTCGAGGAGCTCGTCGCCGCCGCGCTCGCGAGGCGGCGGTGAGCGGGCACGGGCACGACG
>CAZEGY010000122.1:3318-8704 GCA_964511815.1 uncultured Rhodovulum sp. | reverse complement strand
GCCGCGCGACAGCCGGGTCTGGGCGGCGAGGCGGATCGGGGCGTTGGGGGCGCCGAAGCCGTCGTAGTCGTGGCGCTCGACGATCTCGAAGAAGAAGCGCTCGGCGAAGACCCGGGTATAGACCTGGAAGTAGCGGCCCTGGTCGTCCTCGTCGTAGAGGATGTTCAGTGCCCTGAGCCGGTCGAGCACCGCGGGCTCGAGGTCGAAACGGGCGTCGAGGTCGTCGTAGTAGTTCTCGGGGATCGGCAGCAGGTCGACGCCGGCGGCGCGCATGCGCTCGACGGTGGCGAAGATGTCGGTCGAGGCGAAGGCGACGTGCTGGACGCCGGCGCCGAAGAGCTCGTCGATGAAGCGCCCCGACTGGGTCTGGCGCGACTGGCTGGCGTTGAGGGTGAAGCGCACGGCGCGGTCGGCGGTCTGGAGGACCTGGCTCTCGACGAGGCCGGCGGGGTCGACGACGTCGACCTGGGGCGAGGGCTCGAGGTCGAAGATCGAGCGGTAGAACAGCCGCCAGGTCGGCAGCTCCTCGAAGGGGATCGACTGGGCGATGTGGTCGACGGTGGCGAGGCCGGCGTCGACGGTGGTCTCGTCCTCGATCGGCTCGAACTCGACGTCCCAGACGCGGCCGAGGTCGGTGTCGCGGTCGAGGAAGTAGAGCAGGTCGCCGCCGACGCCGCGGATCGAGGGGATGGCGAGCTCGCGCGGGCCGACGGCGCCGTGGTGCACCGGGGCGAGGAGGGCCTCGGCGCGGGCGATCTGGGCGGCGGCGTCGCGGGTCCACAGGCCGAGGGCGGCGACCGAGGGGCCGTGGGTGATGAAGTGGGAATGGGCGAAGCCCTCCTGCTCCATGTTGAGGATCAGGTTGATCTCGCCCTGGGCGTAGCGCTCGACGTCCTTGGAGAGGTGGCTGCCGACGTGGGCGAAGCCCATGGCGCGGAAGAGGGTGGAGAGCTCGTCGGCGCTGGCCTCGTCGACGGCGAACTCGATGAAGGCGGTGCCTTCGAGGGCGGGCTTCGGCGGCAGCGTCGCGCCGCCGCGGGCCTTGCCGGTCATGGCGATGAGCGAGCGCTCGCCGTCGGCGGCGATGCGGCGGGTCGAGGCCATGCGGAAGCGGTCGTTGAAGATCTCGTGGCTGATCCAGCCGTCGTAGCCGGTGGCCGCGATCGCGTCCATGAAGCTGGCGATCGGGAGGTCGCCCTGGCCCGGGAACAGGCGCAGGTGGCGGGAGAGCTGGAGGACGTCCATGTCGATCGCCGGCGCGTCGGCGAGCTGGACGAAGGAGAGGCGGTCGGCGGGGATCGCCGCCATCGGCGCCACCGGGTAGCCGGGGGCGAGGGCGTGGAAGCTGTCGAGGAGGAGCTTGACCCGGGGGTGGTCGGTGCGGCGCACCACCTCCCAGGCGTCGCGCCAGTCGCGGAGGAAGCGGCCCCAGGCCAGCGCCTCGAAGGCGATCTCGATGCCGAAGGGCTCGGCGATCTCGCCGAGTTCGCGCAGGTCGTCGGCGGCGCGGTCGATGCCGCCCTCGGCGTGGGGGGAGACGTTCGAGCAGACCCCGAGGCGCGGGGCGCCGAGCTCGGCCATCATCTCGAGCTTGCGGCGGGCGCGGTCGAAGGTGCGGGTGCGGCGGCCCTCGGGCATGCCCTCGAAGTCGCGGAACGGCTGGAAGGCGATGAGCTCGAGGCCGAGGTCGCGGACCATGCGGCCGACCTCGGCGGGCGGGCCGTCGTGGGCGATGATGTCGGTCTCGAAGATCTCGACGCCCTCGAAACCGGCCTCGGCGATCGCCGCGAGCTTGTCGCGCAGGGTGCCGCCGAGAGAGACCGTGGCGATGCCGTTCCGCATGGGTGTCGTTACTCCTCGAGGGCTGC
This sequence comes from uncultured Rhodovulum sp., assembly GCA_964511815.1. GTDB lineage: Bacteria > Pseudomonadota > Alphaproteobacteria > Rhodobacterales > Rhodobacteraceae > Amaricoccus. Next base: position 6,836 of record CAZEGY010000122.1, on the reverse strand, counting down.
GCGCAGGGTGGCCTCGTCCATGTCGACGCCGTGGAAGATCGAGATGGCGTGGAGGCCCTGGTAGAAATAGAGCTCGTAGCCGGAGAGCACCTTCAGGCCCTCGGCGGCGGCGTCGGTCAGGAACTCGGTGTCGACCGGGGTGTAGACCGCGTCGAACGCCCAGGCCGCGCCCTTCATCAGCGCGCACGGCAGCGGCGTGCCGCCCTTGCCGACCATGCCGACCGGCGTGCAGTTGACGAGGCCGCTGGCGCCCCGGGCGCCCTCGGCGGCGTCGCCGGTGACGGTGACGGCGAGGCCGGGGGCGGCGGCGCGGAGGGCGTCGGCGAGGGCCTCGGCCTTGGGCAGGTCGCGCTCGACGAGGCGGAGGTCGGTCATCCCGAGGTCGATCAGGCCGAAGGCGACGGCCTTGCCGACGCCGCCGGCGCCGATCATGCAGACCGCACCGGTCCCGGTGTCGCCGAAGCCGTGGCGGTAGGCGGCCTTGAAGCCCGACCAGTCGGTGTTGAAGCCGTGCGCGCCGTCGTCGTCGAAGACCACGGTGTTGCAGGCGCCGAGGCGGGCGACGAGGGGCTCGTCGACGGTGACGCGGGCGGTGACGCGCTCCTTGTAGGGGTAGGTGACGTTGAGGCCGCGGTAGCCCTCGTCGCGGGCCTTGTCGAAGACGGCGTCGAAGTCGAGACCGAGGGTCGCGGGCACGAGGCGGTCGTAGGTGGTCGGGCGGCCGAGGAGGCGGCCGGCGAGCTCGTGCAGGCGCGGGGATTTCGAGTCGGCGATGTTGTCGCCGATGAGGCCGAGGCGGGTGGTGGCGGTGAGGGTGGTTGTCGTCATGGCGCGCGTCCTCTCGGGCGATCCTGTCGGATGGAGGCGGAGAAGGGAAGGGGCCGGCACGGGGCCGGCCCCTCGGTCCGTCAGGCGGCCGCGGTGTTGGAGAGCGCGGCGGCGCGGAGCTGGTCGTAGTCGGACTTCGTCACCGGCCGGGCCCCGGGGTCGCCGAGGTCGTGCATGTGCACCCGGTAGGTCTCGCGGGCCGACCAGGCGGCGGTGGCGGCGATCACCGTCACGCCGAAGGCGATCGAGCCGATCGTCAGCGGGATGTTGACGGCGCCCGGAGGGGCGACGGTGGCGAAGAGGGCCGGCAGGAGCGCGGTGACCGTGGTGCCGGTGTTCTGCGCGATCGCCATCGAGGTGACGCGGGACCGGGTCGGGAAGAGCTCCGGGAAGAAGCTCGGGAAGATCGCGTTGTAGCCCTGGTAGACGATGCCCCACATCAGGATCGAGAAGAAGATCGCCAGCGGCACCGAGTGGATCGAGATCGCGTAGAGGTAGCCGAAGGCGAGGAGGCCCGAGCCGAGGGCGCCGACGATGATCGGGGGACGGCGGCCGATCTTGTCCGAGAGGTTGCCGACGAAGGGGATGACGGCGCAGGCGACGATGTTGCCGAGGACGGGGATCCAGAGGTAGACGTCCTTGTGGAAGCCGATGCCGTAGGCGGCCTGCACGGCGTAGGCGGCGCCGAAGACGGTGGTGACGACCGGGATGGTGTTCATCAGCGCCATGCAGGCGACGCGGATCATGTCGGCCCAGGTGTTGCGGAAGGCGTCGACGATCGGCGAGACCGGCTTGGCGTGGTGGTCCTCCTCCTCCTTGAAGGCGGGGGTCTCCTCGACCTCGCGGCGGATGATGAAGCCGGCGATGATGACGAAGATCGAGAGCAGGAACGGGATGCGCCAGCCCCAGGTGTTGAAGAGCGAGTCGGGCATGAAGTGCGCGAGCGGCAGGAACACCGCGGCGGCGAGGATCTGGCCGGCCTGAACGCCCTGGAGCGTGAAGGAGGCGAAGAAGCCGCGGCGTCCGAAGGGGGCGTGCTCGATCACCATCGAGGAGGCGCCCGAGATCTCGCCGGCGACGGCGAAGCCCTGGATCAGGCGGAGGACGACGAGAAGCGCCGGCGCCCAGAGGCCGATCTGGTCATAGGTGGGCAGGAGGCCGACGGCGAGCGTCGAGAAGCCCATCAGGAACATGCAGAGCAGGAGCACGTTCTTGCGGCCGTGGGTGTCGCCCCAGTGGCCGAGGACGAAGGCGCCGATCGGGCGGGCGACGTAGCCGACGCCGTAGGTGGCGAGCGAGGCGATGATGGCGACGCGCGGGTTCGTCGAGGGGAAGAAGATCTGGGGGAAGATCAACGCCGCGGCGGTGGCGTAGATGAAGAAGTCGTAGTACTCGAGGGCGGACCCGATCCAGGCGCTGGCGGCGGCCTTTCGGGACTGGTGCTTGCCCACGGGCTCGTGAGCGTCGATGGCGGTCATCGGCGGGTTCCTCCGGTTTGTTCGTTCGGCGGCGGGACGGCCTCGCGGGACCGTCCTCGGTGGGGGGCTTTCTGCCCTGCAGTGCAGGTCTGGCAGGTTTGCAGGGAGGTCATAACGCCGAATCGCGCCCCATGGCGATTACCGGGATTGCCGTCCGCATAACATGATGTTAACCGGCCGCGCCGGGCTTCTGCCACGGCCGGTTGGCGACGGCCGCGGCGAGCTCGTCGCCGAGGCGGGCGATGGCGTAGGCGGCGAAGCTCGACAGGACGCGCTCGGACTTGCGCACGGCGTAGACCGAGATCTCGACCGGGTCGGCGAGGGGCAGGCGGGCGAGGCCGGGCATGTGGACGCCGGCGACGGAGAACTCGTCGATGAGGGCGACGCCGAGGCCGTGGCGGACGAGGCTGACGACGGTCTGGGCGAAGCGGCCGCGGATCGAGAGGCGGCGCTCGATGCCGGCGCGGCGGAAGGGCTCGGCGGTGACCGCGCCGTAGGGGTCGCTGGCGTCGACGCCGATGAGCGGTTCCCCGGCGAGGTCGGCGACCGAGACCGGCCCGCCGCCGGCGAGGGCGTGCCCCTCGGGGACGATGGCGATGACCACGCCCGACCCGAGCAGGCGGAAGTCGAGCGAGGGGTGGGGGAAGCGGTAGGACATCGCCACGAACTCGCCGCGCTCGAGCAGGAGGTAGTCGACGGCCTCCTCGATCTTGAGGATGTTGAGGTCGATGTAGAGCTCGGGAAAGCGGCGGCGGACGTGGCGGATGGCGCGGGTGGCGAGGAACTGCGCCACCGACGGCACCGAGGCGAAGGCGAGCTCGGCGTCGCGGCCCTGCTTCAGCGAGGCGAGGGCGTGGGTGAGCCCGCCCATCTTCTCGTAGACCTGATGGATCTGCTCGAAGACCATCGCCGCCTCGGCGGCGGGGACGAAGAGCCCGGCCTTGCGCTCGAAGAGGCGCACCCCGAGGCTTTCCTCGGCGTGCTTGACGAGCCGGCTGATCCCGGGCGCCGAGACGTTGAGGAACTCGGCCGCACCGGCGATCGTGCCGGTCATCATCACGGCCCGGATCACCTCGACCTGGCGGAGAGTGAGGTCGCGCATGGGGCGAGCCTAGCCTGCGCCCCGGGCACTGGCGAGGGGTCTCGTGCCGGCTGCGACGATCGTCTCGTGCCCGGTCCCGGCCCCGCTCCCGGGTCTCATCCCGGGCCTCA
>CAZEGY010000122.1:0-3218 GCA_964511815.1 uncultured Rhodovulum sp. | reverse complement strand
CCCGGGCCTCATCCCGGAAAGGCCGCCAGCGCCCAGAGCAGGCCGCCGACGGTGAAGAAGGAGAGCACCGTCATCGCGACCATCGCCACGGCGGCGACGGCGCCCTCGCCGTACTGCGCGGCGAGGACCGGGTAGACGCCCATCGCCGGCATCGCGGCCATGAGCACGCCGGCGCGGGCGAGGTCGGGGTCGACGGCGAAGCCGGCGAGGGCGATCAGGGCGAAGGCGGCGGCGACGGCGAGCGGGTGGAGAAGGAGCTTGCCGGCGACGACGAGGGCGACGGTGGCGCGCGCCGTCACCCGCGGGACGCCGACGAGCATGCCGCCGATGACGAGGAGCGAGACCGCGGTGCTCGAGCGGGCGACGAGCTCGATCGCCCGGTCGGCCGCGGCGGGGAGGGGGAGCCCGGTCAGCGCCACCGCGAGGCCGGCGAGGAGGCCGAGGAGGATCGGGCTCGTGGCGACGCGGCGGAGCGTCCCGGCGAGGTCGCCCCCGGTGCCCGCCTCGGCGAGGAAGAGGACGAGCGGCAGGATCACGAGGTTCTCGACGACGACGTTCATCGCGAGGGCGCGGTCGGCGAGGGCGGGCATGGCGAGGAGCAGCGCGGGATAGCCCATGAAGCCGGAGTTGGCGCAGGACATGCCCATCGCCTGGAAGCTCGCCGCCGGCTGGCCGAGCGCCGCGCGGCGCCCGAGGCCGTAGCCGAGCGCGAGGACGGCGAGCGAGCCCGCGAGGTAGGCGACGAGGTAGGGGACGTGCACGACCGTGCGCAGGTCGCTCGCCGTCACCGCGCGGAAGATCAGCGCGGGGAGGGCGAGGACGACGACGTAGCGGCCGAGGGCGCGCACGTCGGCGGGGGTGAAGACGCCGGTCCGCACCGTCAGCCAGCCGAGGGCGACGAGCGCGAAGATCGGCCCGGTGATCGAGAAGACGGCGCCCATGCTCAGGAGGGCAGGCCGGCGTCGGTCTCGGGGAGGGCGGTGCGGCGGCTCGGGGGCGGCATCGGGCGTGGTCCTTCGCGGGCGCGGGTCGGGAAGGTGGACCGCGCGCACCGGAAGGGCAAGGCCCCCCGTACGCCGACCCCTACGCCGACCCGCACCCCGACCGGCCGCCGATCCCCGGCTTGACAAGGCCGGGCGCGCGGCGTTGCTCCCGGCGGGAGGCAGCGGCGGAGCGCGCGGGGATGACCGGTTTCGGGATCGACATGGACCGGCTCGGCTACGGCCTGCGGACGGCGGCCGGGGCGGCGGCGGCGCTCTGGCTCGCCTGGCTCGCCGGGCTCGACCACCCGCAGTGGGCGGCGATGACCGTGTGGGCGGCGTCGCAGCCGGTGCGCGCCCACCTGATCGAGAAGGGCCTGTTCCGCGCCCTCGGCACCCTCGCCGGCGCGGTCTTCGGCGTCGCGCTCGCGGCGCTCGCCGCCGCGACCGGCGGGGCGCCGGTGCTCGTCGCCGGGGTCGCGCTCTGGCTCGGGCTCTGCGCCGGGGCGGGGAACCTGCTCCGCGGCTTCGCGAGCTACGGGGCGCTGCTCGCCGGCTACTCGGCGGTGATGGTCGCGCTCCTCGACCCCGGCCCTCCCGGCGACGTCGTCGCCCTCGGGCTCGACCGGAGCGCCACCGTCCTCCTCGGGGTCGCGGTCGCGCTCGTCGTCGGGCTCCTCTTCACGCCGGAGGGCGCCGAGGCCGACATCCCGCAGCGGCTGCGCCGCGCCGGCGCGCGCATCCTCGACGCGATCGCCGGGCGGGTTCGCGACGGGCGGCCGGCGGACGCCCGGGCGCTGGCCGACCTGCTCTCCGAGCTGGCGCAAATCGACGACGAGGTCGACGGTGCCGGCGCGGGCTCGCTCGCCGCCCGCCGCGAGGCGCGCAACCGGCGCGAGATGCTGATGGCCGAGGTCGCGGCGATCCTCTGGCTCGAGGCGCCGGCGGCGGCGCCGCGGCCGGCGCTCGCCGACGAGATCGCCGCGATCGCGCGGCTGAGCGCCGGCCACGCCCCGGCCGCCGAGCGCCGGGTCGCCCTCGCCCGCGCGGCGCGGCAGGCCGACCCGGAGCTCCGGCGGGTGCTCGCCGGGATCGGGGCGGCGCTGCCGCGGGCGGGCGCGAAGCCGGCGCCCGACCGCCGCCCGGAGCCGCTGGTGCTCGGGCGCGACTGGGACGCGGCACGCGAGGCCGGGGTGCGGGCGGGGCTCGTCATGCTGCTGACCGGCGCGGTCTGGATCGCCACCGGGTGGAGCGCGGGGCCGCTGATGATGCTCGGCGCGGCGATCATGACCTCGGTGTTCTCGACGTTCGACAACCCCTTCGCGGTGCTGCCCAAGGTGGCGGCGGGGCAGGCGCTCGGGGTGGCGGCGGCGCTCGCCTGCCGCTGGCTGGTCTGGCCGCACCTCGGCAGCGAGGCGGCGCTCGTCGCGGCGGTGCTGCCCTTCGTCCTCGCCGGCGGCGTCCTGACCGGCGTGCCGCGCCTTCAGGTGCAGGCGTTCGACTACAACATGGTCGTCCTCCTCCTCCTCCAGCCGGCGCTGCCGCTGACCGGGAGCTTCCCGCATTCGGTGATGGTCGGGGCCGCGGTCGCGGCGGCGCCGGTCGTCGCGTGGGTGGCGTTCCGCCTGATCCACCCGCCGAGCGCGCGGCGGCGCCGCGACGCGCTCGCCCGGGCGATGGTGCGCGAGGTCGAGGCGATGGCGGCGCGGCCGGGGGCGCGGGAGCGCGGGACGATCTGGCGGGCGCGTCTCCACCACCGGCTGCTGCGGCTGGTGCGCTGGAGCGACCGGGCCGCGGCCGGGACCGCCGAGGCGGTGGCGGGCGGGCTCGCGGTGCTCCGGCTCGGGCAGGCGGTGCTGCGTCTCGACGCGCGCCTCGCCGAGGCGGGGCTCTCGGACTCGGCGCGGCGGCGGCTGCGCCAGCCCCTGCGGCGGATCGCGGCGGTGGCGACGGCGCCCGACCGCGCGGCCGACGCCCTCGCCGTCGCCGCCCGCGGCGGCGGGCGCGACGCCGAGCTCCTCGCCGCGGCGGCGGAGGCGACCCGCGCCAACGCCGCCTTCCTCGCGGCGGCGGGCTGGTCGTCGGCGGGCGGTGCGGAGGCCGGTCGGCGCGGGGCGCCGAAGTAGCGGGGCCGGACGTCCTCGCCCCATCCCGCCCCGAGCGTGGTGAACGGAGGGCAGGCTACACGACACTCGGGGGGGAGAGAGAGGATACGGGTGGTTTCCTCGGGCGGACGCC
>CAZEGY010000121.1:2798-8789 GCA_964511815.1 uncultured Rhodovulum sp. | reverse complement strand
GGGTCGGCGCCCTGGAAGCTGTAGATCGACTGCTTCTCGTCGCCGACGACGAAGAGCGTTCGTTGCACCGGGCTCGCGCCCTCGCCGGCGAAGAACTCGGCCGCGAGGGCGGAGATCACCCGCCACTGCGCCGGGCTCGTGTCCTGCGCCTCGTCGACGAGGATGTGGTCGAGCCCGCCGTCGAGCTTCCACAGCACCCACGCCGCCAGCCCCTCGCGCTCGAGGAGCGCCGAGGCGCGGTCGATCATGTCGTCGAAGTCGAGGACCCCGAGCCGCCGCTTGCGCGCCGCCCACGCCCCGAGCCAGCGCCGGGCGAAGCGGTTGAGCTCGACCGAGCGGACGTGCGCGGCGCGGGCGAGCCGGCGCGGCCGCGCGTCGGCGACGCGCTCGGCGAGGCGGCGCACCTCGGCGGCGGCGACCGGGTGGGCGGCGGCGACGCCCTTGGTCGGGAAGGACTTCGGCGTGAACGGGTTCTGGCCGCTCCGGGTGAGGAGCGCGGCTTCGAGGTGGTGCAGGCATTCGTCCGGGTCGCTCGTCGCGAGCGCCGCTGCGAGCTCCTCGCCGCCCGACCGATCGGACCTGCCGCTCCCGGCGAGCACGGGGACAAGGTCGGTGACGGCCGCCCGCGCCGCGTCGGTCAGGACCGCCGCGAGGAGGTCGGCGGGCGCGAGGTCGGGCTCGGCGCCGAGCGCGCGGGCGAGGGCGTCGGGGTCGAGGCGGCCGGCGAAGCCGTCGCGGTGCTGGCCGATCTCGAGGAGCAGCGGGTCGGGGTCGTCGCCCGCGATCGAGCGGGCGATGGCGGCGAAGGCGACCGGGTCGTCGCGGGCGAAGGTGTCGAGCACGTCGGCGCGGAGCGCCTTCGCCTCGCGGTCGTCGAGGACGCGGAACTGCGGCGAGACCCCGGCCTCGAGCGGGAAGCGGCGGAGCAGCGCCTCGCAGAACGCGTGGATCGTCTGGATCTTGAGCCCGCCCGGGGTCTCGAGCGCTCGGGCGAAGAGCGTGCGGGCGCGGGCGAGCTCCGTCGGGGCGAGCGTGGCGTCGGGGTCGAGGGCGGCGAGGGCGGCGCGGAGCGCGTCGTCGTCGAGCATCGCCCAGGCGCCGAGGGTGGCGAAGAGCCGGGTCTGCATCTCCGCCGCCGCCGCCTTGGTGTAGGTGAGGCAGAGAATGCGCCCCGGGTCGGTGCCGGCGAGGAGGAGCCGCGCCACCCGGTCGGTGAGGACGCGGGTCTTGCCCGAGCCGGCGTTGGCCGAGACCCAGCTCGACTCCGTCGGGCGGGCGGCGCGGATCTGGGCCGCGATCGCCGGGCTCACCAGTCGTCTCCCGCGGCGGGGGCGTCGCCGTCCGACCACTCGCCGAGGCGGGCGAGGTGGTCGTAGTCGCCGGCGTACTTGAGCCGCGACGGGCGGAGCCGCGCGACGTAGGGCGCCGCGGGGTCCTGCCATCCGGCGACGAAGGCGCGGAAGCGGGCCCAGAAGGCGGCGATGTCGGCGTCGGTGCAGTCGAGGGCGCTGACGTCGCGGCCGTTGATGCCGAGCACCTCGAGATGGGCGGTCGGGCCGGCGGGCAGGCCCTCGAAGCCGCCCGCGGCGGCGATCGCCGCCTCGAGGTGGAGCTGGAGGTAGAAGGCGAGGTCGCGTCCGGCCGGTGCCTTGCCGGACTTGTAGTCGTAGATCGCGAACGCCCCGTCCGCCCCGAGATCGACGCGGTCGGCCTTGGCGGTGACGGCGAAGGGGAGGGCCACGCCCTCGACCGCCCGCCGCCCCTTGACCTCGCGGGCGCCCGGGGCGGCGCGGCGGCGGCGCTCGCGCTCGGTGTCGAGGAACCAGCGCGCCGAGCGGTCGAGCCGCCCCGCCCAGATCGCGTTGACCGCGGGCCACGGCGCGGCGGCGTCGAGCGCGGCGCGGGCGGCGGCGCGGAAGGCGGCCTCCGCCTCGGCGTCGGGCGGGAGGCCGTCGAGGGTGGCGGTGACGAAGCGGTCGAGCGCGTCGTGGATCGCGGTGCCGCGGGCGAGGGCGTCGGGCTGCCGCCCCGGCGGGTCGAGGCGCTTCAGGCGCAGGACGGCGCGGGCGTAGATCGCGTAGGGGTCGCGCACCAGCGTCTCGACGCGGGTGACCGAGAGCTCCGCCGGCCGGGCGGCGGCGGGGGGCCGCGGCGCCGGGCGCGGCTCGGCGGGCACGCGCTCGGACGGAAGGTCGAGGCGGCGGGCGAGGTCGAGCCAGGTCTCGCCGCGTTCCTTCGCCGCGGCGAGGGCGGCCTCGCCCTCGTCGCCGAGCCCGGTCAGCAGGTTGGCGAGGCGGAGGAGCCAGCGCGAGGCGACGGTCGGCGCCTCGGCGTCGCGCAGCGCCCGGGTGACGGTGACCGCCGCCGCGCCCATCGCCTGCTGGAAGTCGTGGGCGGAGAGGCCGATGCGCCGGTCCGGGCTCGGCAGCCCGGCGCTCCGCCGCATCCCCCGGCCGAGCCACGGGTCGGCGCCGGGCAGCCGCGGCCAGACGCCCTCGTTGAGGCCGCCGAGGACGATGCGGTCCGCCGCCTGGACGCGGGCCTCGAGCGTGCCCCAGATCGCGACGCCGGGGTGGGTGACGGCGGCGGCGCCGGGCACGTCGCGGGACGCGACGAGCGAGAGGAAGAGCGCGCGGTACTCCGCGGCGTCGAGGCGGCCGCCGGCCTCGGCCTCGGCGGCGAGGCTCTCGAAGAGGGCGAGCGCCTGGCGCCCGGCCTCCTCCTCCCAGAGGGCGTGGGCGAGGCGGCCGGGTCCGCCCGCGAGCGCCTCGGCGGCGGCGCGGTGGCGCGCGACCCGCTCGGCGAGCGGGTGGCGGGCGGCCTCGGCGACGGGCGCGAGCGCGTCGCGCAGCCAGTCGATCCAGCCCGGCGCCTCGCCCCCGGCGTCGGCGGCCCATCGGGCGAGGTCGTCCCAGACGATCCACGGTGCTCCGCCGCGCAGGCGCCGGAGCTCGAGGCGGGCGGTCAGCCCGAGGTGGGTGCGCCGGGCGCCGGCGCCGCTGTTGACGAGCGGGTGCTTGAGGAGCGCGAGCAGCGCCGCGGGGGTGAGCGGCGCGCCCGAGAGCGCGGCGAGCAGGCGCAGGAGCACGCCCGGCGGGGTCAGCGCCAGCGGCCGCCCGGCGCTGTCGTCGGGGATGAGGCCCCAGCGGTCGAGCTCGGCCGTCACCCGGCGGGCGAGGGTGCGGTCGGGCGTCACCAGCGCCGCGCGCTCGCCGTGGGCGGCGGCGCGGCGGAGGACGAGGGCGATGGCGAGCGCCTCCTGGCGGGCGTCGGGCGCCTCGATCCAGTCGAGGGTGGCGCAGGCCGGCGCGAGGCGGCCGGCGAGGGCCGCGCCCTCGATCCGCCACTGGTCGGTGACCGGGGCCGGGCGCAGCGCGAGCGAGACGAGGGCGTTGCGCCCGGGCGCGGGCGGCGCCTCCGGCGTCCACGCCGGCACGGCGGCGGGGTCGAAGCCGAGCGCGTCGGCGAGGCCGCGGAAGCCGTGCTGCGGATGGTCGGCGGCGCCGTCGTCGTCGGCGCCGAGCCGGCGCCAGACGGCGGCGGGGAGGTCGCGGTCGTAGCCCGGGAGCACGACCGCCCCCTGCGGCAGCCGCGCGACCGCCGCCATGAAGGCGCGCGTCGCGCCGCGGGAGCCGGTCGAGCCGGCGACGATCACCGGATGGTCGGGTGGCACCGCCGCCCAGCGGGCGGCGAGCGCCTCCGCCGCGGCGCGGAGGCGCCCCTGCCCGCCGCTGCCGGCGGCGCTCGTCGCCCAGGTGCCGATGAGGTCGAGGAAGCGGAGGCTCTTCTGCCAGTGCTCGGCGTGCTCGGCGGCGTCGATGCGGGCGAGCACGTCGGGGCCGAGGCCCTCGCCCTCCATCTCGTCGAGGAGATCGCCGAGGCTGTCGGCGAGATCGAACGCCGCGGTCGGGCTCGCGAGGTCGGGGTCGGCGGCGACGAGGCCCTGAACGAGCCGGGCGAGCTCGAGCTTGCGGCGGAGTGCCGGCACCGGCGCGGGCAGGGCGAGCGGCAGGCGCGGCTCGTCGGGGAGCTCGGTGACGACGCGGATGCGCGGGAGGAGCCGCGCCGGCCCGTCGGCGAACGCCGCGGCGAGGGCGCGCTGGGCGCGGCGGGTGTTGACCCAGATCTCGACGCGCGCCACCGCCTCGGGCGGGGCACCGGCGAGCCGGGCGTCGAGGCCGGCGACGAGGGCGCGGGTGAAGTCGACGCCGGGGGGGAGCGCGAAGACCCGCGGGCCGTCGTGGGGCGGGAAGAGCGTCATTGCGCCAGCTCCGCTTCGGCGAGGGCGATGCCCTCGGGGCGGCCGACGTCGACCCAGCCGCCGGCGTGGACGACGCCGAAGAGGCGGCCGGCGGCGATCAGCCGGTCCCAGACCGGGTTGAGCGAGAAGGCCGCGTCCTCGAAGCCGTCGAGGGCGGCGGTGTCGATGATCTCGGCGCCGGCATAGACGTAAGGGGCGCTTGCTGCGTCGCCGCGGCGGGCGAGGCGGCCGTCGCTCCCGAGGAAGAAGTCGCCGGCGCCGGCGTGGCCGATGGCGGCGGCGCGCGGCACGAGGCAGAGGAGGGCGCCCATTCCCGGCCGCCAGGCGGCGGCGAGGGTCGCGAGCGGGTTCGCGCCCGTCCAGACCATGTCGGCATTGAGGGTGAAGACCGGCCCCGGCCCGAGGAGCGGCACGGCGCGCCGAAGGCCGCCGCCGGTCTCGAGCCGCTCGGGTTCGTGGGAGACGGCGGCGGCGGGGGCGACGCGGGCGAGGTGGTCGGCGACCTGGGCGGCGTGGGCGTGGGTGTTGACGACGACCCGCGCGACGCGCGCCCCGGCGACGAGCGCGAGGGCGTGGTCGAGGAGCGTGCGACCGCCGACCGGGAGCAGCGGCTTCGGCCGGTCGCGGGTGAGCGCGCCCATGCGGGTGCCGAGGCCGGCGGCGAAGATCATCGCGGCGTCCGGCACTACGCGCCTCCGATCCGCGCCAGCACCGCCGGCTCCGGAGCCGGGACGTGGCGGTGGACGAAGGCGGCGAGCGGGGCGAGGTCGGGGTGGGCGAGGTCGCGCGCGAGATTTCCCCAGACCCGCGGCAGGTAGCCGAGGTAGCGCGGCTTGCCGTCGCGGCGGCAGAGCCGGGTGAAGAGCCCGAGGATCTTCAGGTTGCGCTGGGCCGAGAGCGTCGCCGCGGCGCGGAGGAAGGGGTCGGGCTCGGCGCCGCTCCGGTCGAGGTAGCGCCGGGTCATCGCCGCGCGCAGCGCCTCGGGCACGTCGCGGCGGGCGTCGGCGAGGAGCGAGACGAGGTCGTAGGCCGGGTGGCCGACGAGCATGTCCTGGAAGTCGAGGATGCCGACCCGCGCCGGCCCCGCCCGCTCCGGGAGCCAGAGCAGGTTCTCGGCGTGGTAGTCGCGGAGGACCGGCGCCGCCCGCACGTCGGCGACCGGTGCGAGCGCCGCGGCGCAAAGGGCGTCGTACTCGGCGACGAGGGCCGGCGCCGGTGCCGATCCGGTGGCGGCGGGGAGGTACCACTCGGGCACGAGGCCGACCTCGCGCATCAGGAAGGCGCGGTCGTAGGGCGGCGGCGTCCAGTTCCCGGACGGCGGCGGCCGCCGCTGGAGCTCGGCGAGGACGTCGACCGCGGCGGCGTAGAGCGGCGCCTCGCGCGCCGGGTCGGCGCAGAGGCGGGCGTAGAGGTCGTCGCCGAGGTCCTCGAGGAGCGCGAGCCCGGCGTCGGCGTCGGCGGCGCGGACCTCGGGGGCGCTGAAGCCGCCGGCGCGGAGCCAGGCATCGACGGCGAGGAAGGGCTCGATGCGCAGCCCCGACCCGGGCGGCACGTCCATCAGGATCGCCCGCGCCCCGGCGCGGTCGAGCCGCTCGTAGCGCCGGGCCGAGGCGTCGCCGGCGAGGGGCGCGCGCACGGCATCGGCCCAGCCGGCGGCGGCGAGGAAGGCGGCGATCGCGGCGCTCCGACTCATGCGACCGCCCTCATGCGACCGCCCTCATGCGACCGCC
>CAZEGY010000121.1:0-2698 GCA_964511815.1 uncultured Rhodovulum sp. | reverse complement strand
CGCGGCGCTCCGACTCATGCGACCGCCCTCATGCGACCGCCCTCATGCGACCGCCGCCAGTGCCGGCGCGAGCCAGTCCCAGCCGGGACCGCGGGCGGAGAGGGTGGCGGTGCGCGCGTCGTCGTCGCCGTCGACGAAGCCGAGGGCGAGATCGAGCCGGCGGGCGGGCGCGGCGTCGCCGAGGCGGCCGGCCCACTCGACGAGGCAGATCGCGCGCTCGAAGGCCTCGTCTAGGCCGAGCTCGCCGATCTCGCCGGAGCCGCCGAGGCGGTAGAGGTCGACGTGCCAGAGCTCGACGTCGCCGAGGTCGTAGACCTGCACGAGGGTGAAGCTCGGGCTCGGGATGTCCTCGGCCCGGCCGAGGGCGGCGAGGCGCGTGGCGATGACCGCCCGGGCGAAGGCGCTCTTGCCCGCCCCGAGATCGCCGTGGAGCCCGACGAAATCGCCCGGGGCGAGCCCCGGCGCCAGGGCGCGGGCGAGCGCCGCCGTCGCGCCGGGATCGGCGAGCGTCAGGGTCTTCTGCACGATGTCGCGGGTCCGGAGCGCATGGCTCCCTCCTTCTAGCGTCCCTGCGCCCGCCCGCAAGATGCGTGGACCCGGGTTCAATTCCCCGCCGCGCCCGCCTATCCAGTGATGGCCCGGGGACGGCGGGACAGCGAAGGGGGCGGGATCATGCAGGAAGCGGCGAAGGGGCGAGCTCCGGGGTGGCACGCGCTCGCCGTCGACGCGGCGCTCGCCCGGCTCGAGAGCGCGGCCGACGGGCTCGACCCGGCCGAGGCGGCGCGGCGCCTCGCCCTCCACGGGCCGAACGCGCTGCCCGAGGCGCCGCCCGTCCACCCGCTGCTGCGCTTTCTCGCGCAGTTCAACAACGCGTTGATCTACGTTCTCCTCGGCGGGGCGGTGGCGGCGGCGATCCTCGGGCACCTCGTCGACGCGTGCGTGATCCTCGTCGTCGTCGTCGTCAACGCGATCGTCGGCTTCGTCCAGGAGGGCCGCGCCGAGCAGGCGCTCCGCGCGATCCGCGACCTCATCGCCCCGCACGCGGTCGTGCTCCGCGGCGGGGTGCGCGAGACGGTGCCGGTCGAGACCCTCGTTCCGGGCGATGTCGTGCTCCTCGAGGCCGGCGACCGGGTGCCGGCCGACCTCCGCCTCCTCCGCGCCCGCGGCCTGACGGTCGACGAGGCGCTCCTCACCGGCGAGTCGGTGACCGCCTCGAAGCAGGAGAGCGAGGTCGCGGCGGCCGCCGACCTCGGCGACCGTGCCGACATGGCGTTCTCGGGGACGCTCGTCGCGACGGGGCAGGGGACGGGGGCCGTCGTCGAGACCGGCGCCGGGACCGAGATCGGCCGGATCAGCACGATGATCGAGGGCGTCGCGCGGCTGGAGACGCCGCTCCTCCGCCAGATCGACCGCTTCGCCCGCGGCTTCACCCTCATCGTTCTCGCCTGCGGCGTGCTGCTCCTGCTCTTCGAGGTCTTCGTCCGCGACTACGCCTGGGCCGACGCGCTGATCGCGACCGTCGCCCTCGTCGTCGGGGTGGTGCCCGAGGGGCTGCCGGCGGTGCTGACGATCACCATGGCGATCGGCGTCCGCCGGATGGCGGCGCGCCGGGCGGTGGTGCGGCGGCTGCCGGCGGTCGAGACCCTCGGGGCGGTCTCGGTCATCTGCACCGACAAGACCGGCACCCTCACCCGGAACGAGATGACCGTGCGCCACGTCCTCGTCCCCGGCCACGACGTCGACGTCGCCGGCGCCGGCTACGCGCCGACCGGGGCGCTGACCGCCGGCAACCACGACGACGACGGCGCCGCCCTCGCCGCCGTCCAGCCGATCCTCGGCTGCGGGCTGCTCTGCAACGACGCGACGCTCCGCGAGGAGGACGGCCTCTGGCACGCGGCGGGCGACCCGATGGAGGGCGCTCTCGTCGCGCTGGCGATGAAGGCGGGGCTCGACCCCGCCCACGTCCGGGGCGAGTGGCCGCGCCGCGACGAGATCCCCTTCGACGCCGGCCACCGCTACATGGCGACGCTCCACGAGGGGCCGCGGGGCGAGGGGCTCGTGCTCGTCAAGGGCGCCCCCGAGGTGGTGCTCGGCATGGCCGGCGCCGGCGACTCGGCGTGGACCGCGCGCATCGCCGGGCTCGCGGCGGAGGGCGAGCGCGTGCTCGGCTTCGGCGCGAAGCGGCTCGCGGCGCCGCCGGAGCGGCTGACGGCGGCAGAGCTCGCCGAGGGCGTCGAGTTCCTCGGCCTCATGGGCTTCCTCGACCCGCCGCGGCCCGAGGCGGTGGCGGCGATCGCCGAGTGCCGCTCGGCGGGGGTGGCGGTCAAGATGATCACCGGCGACCACGTGGCGACGGCGGTCGCGATCGGCCGCCAGCTCGCGCTCGACGACCGGCTGGAGGCGATGACCGGCGCCGAGGTCGACGCGCTCTCGGACGCCGAACTCGCGCAGACGGTGCCCGGGGTCGCGGTCTTCGCGCGGACGAGCCCCGAGCACAAGCTCCGCATCGTCCGCGCCCTCCAGAGCGACGGCGCCATCGTCGCGATGACCGGCGACGGGGTGAACGACGCGCCGGCGCTGAAGCAGGCCGACGTCGGCACGGCGATGGGGCAGAAGGGCACCGAGGCGGCGCGCGAGGCGGCGGAGATGGTGCTCCTCGACGACAACTTCGCCTCGATCGTCGCGGCGGTGAGCGAGG
>CAZEGY010000120.1:0-8792 GCA_964511815.1 uncultured Rhodovulum sp. | reverse complement strand
TCGGCCGAGCGGTCGGTGATCGCGCGCGCCGCCTCGCCGATGAACTCCCAGGTCGGGTCGGCGGGCATCTCGAGCCCGGCGGCCTCGAGGAGGTCGGTGCGGTACATGAGGAAGGCCGATTCGCCGTAGAACGGCGCGGCGTAGAGCTGGCCGTCGACGGTCAGGCCGCCGCGGATCGCCGGGAGCATGTCGTCGACGTCGTACTCGGCGCCGAACTCGAGCGGCACCAGCCACCCCTGCTTGCCCCAGATCGGCACCTCGTAGTTGCCGATGGTCAGGATGTCGTACTGGCCGCCGCCGGTGGCGATGTCGGTCGTCACCCGCTCGCGGAGGATGTTCTCCTCGAGGGTGACCCAGTTCACCGTGATGTCGGGATGGGCCTCGTTGAACGCCGAGGTGAGGCCCTGCATGCGGATCATGTCGCCGTTGTTGACGGTGGCGATGGTGATCGCCTGGGCGTTCGCCGCGACGGCGAAGGCAAGGGCGGAGCCCGCCCCGAGCAGGAGTGAAAGCGGTCGCATGATTCCTCCGGTTGGATGCCGAGTTAAGGGCAAATATTGTTCTTGCGGGCAATTGATCGCAGCAATCTTGCGCTCTGTCAACCGTCTTGCGAGCGGATGCCCGCGATGTGGGCAAACGTTTCCGCCCCTGCGTTGCGGCGTGGCGCTTGACAGCCGCCGCAGCGGCGGTAGATCCGGCGGACTTCCAGAACCGGGCGTGCCGTAGGCGCCGAACCCAGAAGGAGAGCGACGATGAGCGACCTTGCCTCGAACCCGGGGGCAGCCGGCGTGCGGGAGGTGGCCGTCACGCTCCCCGACGGCGGGGTCCGCCGCTATCCCGCCGGGATCACCCCCGGGGAGGTGGCCTCCGACATCTCGAAGTCGCTCGGCAAGGCCGCGCTCGCCGCGCGCGTCGACGGGCGGCTCTCGGACCTCTCGCTTCCGCTCGACGCCGACGTCGACCTCGCCATCGTCACCGCCAGGGACGAGACCGACGCGCTCGGGCTGATCCGCCACGACTGCGCCCACATCATGGCGCGCGCGGTGCAGGAGCTCTGGCCCGACGTCAAGGTCACGATCGGCCCGGTGATCGAGAACGGCTGGTACTACGACTTCGACCGCACTGACGCCTTCACCCCCGACGACCTCGCCACCATCGAGGCGCGGATGCGCGAGATCATCGCGCTCCGCGACCCGGTGCGCACCGAGGTCTGGGACCGCGACCGCGCCATCCGCCACTACGAGGCGACGCAGGAGCCCTACAAGGTCGAGCTCGTCGAGGCGATCCCCGGCGCCGACCCGATCCGCATGTACTGGCACGGGCCGTGGCAGGACCTCTGCCGCGGGCCGCATCTCGCCCACACCGGCCAGGTGCCGGCCGACGCCTTCAAGCTCACCTCGATCGCCGGCGCCTACTGGCGCGGCGATTCGCGCCGGCCGATGCTCCAGCGCATCTACGGCGTCGCCTTCCGCTCCAAGGCCGACCTCGCCGCCTACCTCGTGCAGATCGAAGAGGCGGCGAAGCGCGACCACCGCCGCATCGCCCGCGAGATGGACCTCTTCCATCTCCAGCCCGAGGCGCAGGGGTCGGTGTTCTGGCACCCGAACGGCTACCTGATCTGGCGCGCGCTCGAGGCCTACATCCGCCGCCGGCTCGATGCCGACGGCTACGTCGAGGTCAAGACCCCGCAGCTCCTCGACTCGGCGCTCTGGCGCACCTCCGGCCACTGGGGCAAGTTCCGCGAGAACATGTTCGTCGTCCCCGACGAGGTTCCCGAGACCTCGGACGAGGAGGCCGACCCCGTACTCTCGGGCAAGGCCGGCCTGATGGCGTTGAAGCCGATGAACTGCCCCGGACACATCCAGATCTTCAAGCAGGGGACCAAGTCCTACCGCGACCTGCCGCTCCGCATGGCCGAGTTCGGCTGCTGCCACCGCAACGAGGCCCACGGGGCGCTCCACGGCCTCCTGCGCGTGCGCCAGCTCACCCAGGACGACGCCCACATCTTCTGCCGCGAGGACCAGATCTTCGCCGAGACCAAGCGTTTCCTCGCGCTCTTCGCCCGGGTCTATGGCGACATGGGCATGACCGACATCGCCTACAAACTGGCGACACGCCCCGACCAGCGGGCCGGCGACGACGCGACCTGGGACCGTGCCGAGACGGCACTCGCCGACGCGCTGACCGCCGCCGGGCTGAAGTTCGACCTCGCCATCGGCGAGGGCGCCTTCTACGGGCCCAAGCTCGAGTTCCACCTGACCGACGCCATCGGGCGCACCTGGCAGTGCGGCACCTTCCAGCTCGACTACGTCCTCCCCGAGCGCTTCGACGCCACCTACGTCGGCGAGGACGGCGCCCGCCATCGCCCGGTGATGCTGCACCGCGCCGTCTTCGGCACCTTCGAGCGCTTCATCGGCCTGCTGATCGAACACTACGCCGGGCGCTTCCCGCTGTGGCTCGCGCCTCGCCAGGTCGTCGTCGCCCCGATCGTCTCCGAGGCCAACGCCTACGCCGAGGAGGTCGTCGCGGCGCTGGCGGCGAAGGGGGTGCGCGCCGAGGCCGATCTCCGCAACGAGAAGATCAACTACAAGGTCCGCGAGCACTCGCTCGCCAAGGTGCCGGTCATCCTCGCCGTCGGCAACCGCGAGGTCGAGGAGCGCACCGTCTCGGTCCGCCGCCTCGGCGAGCAGGGCAGCCGGGTGCAGCCGCTCGACGCGGTGGCCGAGGCGCTCGCCGCCGAGGGAACGCCGCCCGACCTGCGTCCGAGCCATGCGCTAGACGCATGACGGGACTGCCGCGTCGCGGCTTGTGCGGCGCAGCAAACGTAAGCATCTCTTGGTCACCGGCAGGCAGGGGCCTGCTCAAGGAGGACCAAGGTATGATCAGTGTGCGTAGCGTATTCGGCCGGGTTCGCTCGGCTGCGGAGCTTTTCGCCAGCGCCGTCCGCGTCGCGGGCGCGCTCGAGAGCAAGGTGAAGCCCGACCCGCAGGATCTCCGCCGGATGGGATTCGATCCGCGGGCGTTCACCACGATCGGCATGGGCTGAGCCCGATGCCACCCCCGGCCGCGCGCATCCCGCGCGCGGCACCGCCCGGGCGTCAGCCCTTGACGCCCGAGGAGATCATCACCGCCTCGGTGACCTTGCGCTGGAAGACGAGGTAGGCCGCGGCCACCGGCAGCGCGGCGAGGATCGCCACCGCCATGATCCGGGCATAGGCGACGCCGAAGACATCGTTCACCTGGGTGATGCCCACCGGGATCGTCATCATGTCCTCGGAGGTGACGACGAGGAACGGCCACCAGAAGCTGTTCCACGCGCCGATGAAGGTGATGATGGCGAGCGCCGTGGTGATGCCCCAGTTGAGCGGCAGGAACACCTTGAAGAGCAGCGTGAACTCGCCGCCGCCGTCGAGGACCACCGCCTCGCGCATCTCCTTCGGCACCGCGTCGAAGAACTGCTTGTAGACGATGATGACGACCGGGACGATGAGCTGCGGCGCGATGATGCCGCTCCAGGTGTTGATCCAGCCGAGATCGTTCATCAGCACGAACTGCGAGACGTAGAGCGCCGGCAGCGGGATCATGAAGCTGCCGAGCACCGCCCCGTAGAGCAGCCCCCGCCCCGGAAAGCGCAGCTGCGACAGCGCGTAGGCGCACATCATCCCGCAGACGATGACGATGACGGTGGTGATGACCGCGGTGCCGATCGAGTTCAGGTACCAGGTCAGCAGCTTGGTGTTCAGGAACGCGCTGGCGTAGGCCGAGAGCTCGAACTGGTCGGGAATGAGGCCGGGATTGGCGACGACGCTCTCGTCGGTGCGCAGCGAGGTGACGATCGACCAGTAGAGCGGGAAGAACCAGATCGCCGCGGCGACGAGCGTGACGGCGGTGACGATCCAGTTCTCGATGCGGCGGGAGGTGCTCACTTCTGCCCCCGCGCCTTGAGGAGCTGGAACTGCAAGACCGAGATCACGGCGATGACGACGACGAGGACGACGCCGATCGCCGCGCCATAGCCGCCGTGGTTGAGCTGGAAGGCCTCGCGGTACATCATCAGCAGAAGCACGTAGGACGAGTTGAACGGCCCTCCCTGGGTCATCAGGTAGATCTGGTCGAAGAGCTTCAGTTGCAGGATGAGCTGGAGGGTCAGGACCAGCGCCGTCACCGGCCAGAGCAGCGGCCACGTCACCCGCCGGAACTGCTGGCGCGGCGTGGCGCCGTCGAGGGCGGCGGCCTCGTAGAGCTCGGACGGGATGTTGCGCAGGCCGGCGAGGAAGAGCAGGACGTTGAAGCCGTTCGTCCACCAGATCGTCGTGACCGCGACCATCGGCATCACCCAGTAGGGGTTCTTGAACACCGCCACCGGCTTGCCGGCGAAGAAGGCGACGACCGGCTGGAGCACGCCGTACTGGAAGTCGAGCATCCACAGCCAGATCTCGGTGACGACCGACACCGGCAGGATGTAGGGCAGGAAGAAGGTGACGAGGACGATCGCCTGCAACCGCCCGCTGAGGCGGTTGACCATCAGCGCGATCGCGAGGGCGATCGCCGTCGTCGGGACCACGGTCAGGACGACGAAGTAGACGTTGTTCTTGACCGAGGTGAAGAACAGCTTGTCGGAGAACAGCCGGACGTAGTTGTCGAGCCCGATCCACGAGCCCTCGCCGATCAGCGGCGCGTCGGTGAAGCTCATCTGCACGACCTTGACGGCCGGGTAGAGGAAGAACAGCGCGAACACGATCACGAACGGCGCGACGAGCACGTAGGCCGCGGTCAGGTTCTTTCGCCGGTTGCCGATCATCGCCATGCGGGGTCACTCCGTCGGGGCGCCGGCGGCCGCGCGGGCCGCCGGCGGAGGCGTCGTTACTGGAGGAGCGGCTGGAGCGCTTCCTTGATCTGCTCGGCGGCGTCCTCCGGCGACATGAAGCCGTGGGTCGCCGGCGCGATGATGTTGATCGCGGTGTCGTAGACCGGCGAGGCGACGCCGGCGATCTCCGAGCGCGGATCGTAGGCCGCGTGCTCGGCGAGCGAGGCGTAGGTCGCGTTCGGCTCCATCTCCTTGTACGCGGCGCTCGTCGCCACCGGCATGTAGGCCGGGATGTGGCCCGCGTCCGCCCAGCGGACGGCGTGCTTCTCCATCCAGCCGATCACCTCCATCACCGCCTTGCGCTTCTCGGGGGTCATGTCGCGCCCGGTCGGGATCGCGAAGGCGTGGCTGTCGGCCCACGTCGCCGGCTGGTCGAGCAGCGTCGGGATCTCGACCGCGCCCCAGGCGCCGAGCGAGCCCTTGGCCTCGAGGTCCTTCATCGTCGGCACTTCCCAGACGCCGTTCCACATGAAGGCGGCATCGCCGGCGGAGAACAGCGCGACCGAGGCCGGGTACTCGGCCTGTTCGGGCGTGTAGCCCGCGGTGCGCCAGTCGGTCATGATCTGGATCGCCTTCGCCGCCTTCTCGGCGTTGTCGCCGGGGAGGATCTCGCCGTTCTCGATCAGGGTGCCGCCCTGCTGCTCGAAGAGCGTGTAGAACACCCGCCAGGTGGCACCGTCGTCGCCGGTGGCGAAGGAGAGCGGCGTCTTGACGCCCTTGTCCTTCAGCGCCTGCAACGCGGCGTTGAACTCCTCGAGGTTGCCGATGCCGGTGAGGTTGCCGTCGGCGTCGAGGTAGGGCGTCCCCTCGAGCAGGGCCTTGTTGTAGTAGAGCACCACCGCGTGGATGTCGAAGGGCACCGCGTAGAGCTGCCCGTCGACCGACGCCGCCTCGATCGAGGCCGGGAAGAAGTCAGCGGTCGCGAGCTCGCCCGCCGCGAGGTCGTCGGCGGTGATCGGCGACAGCACGCCCTCGTTGAGCGCGATCGGCAGGCGCGACAGGTGATAGGTCATCACGTCCGGCCCCTGCCCGACGGCAGCCGAGGTGCGGACCTTGGTGTAGAACGGCACGCCCCACTCGAGCGTCGTCGCGGTGATCTTGGTGTCGGGGTGCTCGGCGTTGAAGTCGCTGATCAGCGCCTTCATCCGCACGCCGTCGCCGCCGCTCAGGAAGTCCCACCAGACGACCTCCTCCGCCGCCTGGGCGAACCCGCCGGCCATCGTGGCGAGCGCGGTCGCCGCCAGTGCCGCTTTCAGTAGCCGTTTCACGTCGCTTCCTCCTCGGTTGGACTGTCGTTGTGTCGGACGGGCCTATCGCAGGCGGGCGCCGGCCGCATCGAAGACGAGCGCCCGGTCGGCGCCGACGGCGGCCCCGAGCCGCCGCCCCTCGAAGCTCTCGCGGTTGCCGCGCCGCTCCAGCACGATCGGCTGGCCGTCGACGGTGCGGGCGTGGAGATAGGAGACCCCGCCGAGATCCTCCTCCATCTCGACCGCGATCGGCAGCGTGCCCGGGGTGTCGGCCGCGACCACCTCGAGGTGCTCTGGCCGCACCCCGAGGACGACGCGGGTCCCCGCCGCCGGCTTCGCGCCCGCCAGCCTGACCGCGACCGGCGCGCCGTCGTGGCCGTCGGGGCGGATGGCGACGCCGTCCGCCGTCGCCGCGTCGACGGTGCCGGCGAGGAAGTTCATCGCCGGCGAGCCGATGAACCCGGCGACGAAGCGGTTGTCGGGGTCGTCGTAGAGCGCGAGCGGCGCGCCCGACTGCTGGACGATGCCGCCCTTCAGCACGAAGATGTCGTCGGCCAGCGTCATCGCCTCGACCTGGTCGTGGGTGACGTAGATCATCGTCGCGCCGATCTGCTTGTGCAGCCGCGCGAGCTCGAGCCGCATCTGCACGCGGAGCTCGGCGTCGAGGTTAGACAGGGGCTCGTCGAAGAGGAAGACCTTCGGCTGGCGCACGATCGCCCGACCGATCGCCACGCGCTGGCGCTGCCCGCCCGAGAGCTGGGCGGGCTTCTTCTGCAGGTGCTCGTCGAGCTGCAGGATCTGCGCCGCCTCGGTGACCTTCGCCGTCACCTCGCCCTTGGGCCGGCGGGCGA
Source organism: uncultured Rhodovulum sp. (assembly GCA_964511815.1). Lineage (GTDB taxonomy): Bacteria > Pseudomonadota > Alphaproteobacteria > Rhodobacterales > Rhodobacteraceae > Amaricoccus. The sequence goes on along the minus strand of CAZEGY010000120.1, from coordinate 1,827 downwards.
GGCGGAGCGAGAACGCCATGTTCTCGAACACCGACAGGTGCGGATAGAGCGCATAGGACTGGAAGACCATCGCCACGCCGCGGTCGGCGGGCTCGACCCGGGTCACGTCGCGCCCCTCGATCTCGATCCGCCCGCCGGTCGTCTCCTCGAGCCCGGCGATCATCCGCAGCAACGTCGACTTGCCGCAGCCCGAGGGCCCGACGAAGACGGCGAAGTCGCCGCGCGCGATCTCCATCGAGACGCCCTGGATCACCCGGACGTCGCCGAAGGCCTTCTCGACACCGGTGAGCACGACCCCCGACACCGCCTCAGCCCACCTTCAGGCGGACGACGTGGTAGGAGAGCGGCGGCAGGCTGCCCCGGACCCGCCCCTCGTCGACCGCGAGCCCCGTGCCGTCGCGCGGGGCGACGCGCTCGGGATCGTCGGGCGTGTTCGCCGCGCGCAGGTCGGTGCCGTCGCCGCCGATCACCGTGTGCTGGGCGAGCGCGAGCCTGCCGAAGCCGGTGACCGGCATGTCGAGCTCCATCGCCTCGGTCAGGTGCCGGTTGACGAGGAACACCGTCACCATCCCGTCGCCGTTGTCGACCGCCGCCGCGTCGAGGTAGCTGACGTCGTCGGCCACCTCGCAGTCATAGCTCGGCGCGTCGACCGCCACCGGCAGCGCGTCGCCGCGGCCGTAGAGCGAGGCGTACTGGTAGGGATAGTAGATCGTCGTCTTCCAGGCGTGCCCGCCCTTCTCGGCCCGGATCGGGGCGATGACGTTGACGAGTTGCGCCACGCAGGCGATCTTGACCCGGTCGCTGCGGCGGATGAACTCGTTCAGCAGGCAGCCGATGAACAGCGCGTCCTCGAGGTTGTAGTTTTCCTCGAGCAGCGGCGGCGCCTCGGGCCAGTCCCACGTCCGCCACTTCTTCGAGTCTTCCTCGCGGTTGTGATACCAGACGTTCCACTCGTCGAAGCAGATGTAGACGTCGTTCTTCGCGCGCTTCTTGGCCTTGACGTAGTCGATGACCCCGCCGATCGCCTGGATGTAGCGCCCGGTCTCCTCGACCTTGCCGAAGTAGTTGAGCGTATTCCGGCTGGTGTTGCCGAAGTACTTGTGCAGCGAGATGAACTCGACGTTCTCGTAGCACTCCTCGAGCACCTCGCGCTCCCATTCGGGATAGGTCGGCATCGCGTCGTTCGAGCTGCCGCAGACGATGGTCTCGACGTTCTTCCCGAGCGGCTTCACCGCCTTCGCCGTCTCGTTGGCGAGCCGCCCGTACTCGGTCGCGACCTTGTGGCCGATCTGCCACGGTCCGTCCATCTCGTTGCCGAGGCACCACATGCGCACGTCGTAGGGCTCCTCGACGCCGTGGCTGCGGCGGAGGTCGCTCCAGTAGGTGCCCTGCGGGTAGTTGACGTACTCCGCGAACGCCCGCGCCGCGTCGAGGTCGCGCGAGCCGAGGTTGACGGCCAGCATCATCTCGATCCCGGCCTTCTTCGCCCACTTGGCGAACTCGTTGATGCCGACCTGGTTGGTCTCCTTCGACCGCCAGGCGAGGTCGAGGCGCACCGGCCGCTGGTCCTTCGGCCCGATCCCGTCCTCCCAGTTGTAGGCCGAGACGAAGTTGCCGCCGGGGTAGCGGATCGCCGGGATCTTCAGCGCCTTCACGAGCTCGAGCACGTCCTTGCGGAAGCCGTCCTCGTCGGCCTCCGGGTGCCCGGGCTCGTAGATGCCCGAGTAGATCGCCCGGCCCATGTGCTCGATGAAGGCCGAGTACAGGCGGTCGTCGATCGACCCGAGCCTGAAGTCCCGGTGCACGGTGGCGCGCACTTTCATTCGC
>CAZEGY010000119.1:0-8826 GCA_964511815.1 uncultured Rhodovulum sp. | reverse complement strand
CCAGCGTTGGCGCGCCTCTGCCCGGCCTTCGCAGGGGGCCGGTCAGACGAGCCGCCAGACGGCCGTGGCCGGCGGGCCGTCGGCGGTGGCGCGGCCGCGGTCGGCGAGGTCGAGGAGGTGGGCGAGGACGTTGCGGCCGGCGGCGGCGTGGAGGACGGGCGCGACGTCGGCGTAGAGCGCCGCGACGAGGTCGGGGATCGTCGCCGGGCCGCGGGCGAGAGCGGCGACGATCTCGGCCTCGCGGGCGGCGCGGTGGGCGAGGATGTGGTCGAGGAGCGGGCCGGGGGCGCGCACCGGCGCGCCGTGGCCGGGGTAGTAGACCGCCTCGGGGCGGGCGCGGAGGCGGGCGAGGCTGGCGCGGAAGGCGCCGAGGTCGCCGTCGGGGGGCGAGATCAGCGTCGTCGCCCAGCCCATGACGTGGTCGCCGCTGAACAGCGCCCCGCCCTCCTCCCACGCGAAGGCGAGGTGGTCGGCGGCGTGGCCGGGGGTGGCGAGCGCGGTCAGCGTCCAGCCCGGCCCGCGGATCGCCGCGCCGTCGCGGACCGTCTCGTCGGGGGCGAAGGCGGTGTCGACGCCCTCGCCGCCGCCGAGGCCGCCGGCGGCGGCGAGGCGGGCCATCGCCGGGCTCCGCGCCGCGCCGGGGTCGCCGTGGGCGAGGAGCGGCGCGTCGACGGCGCGCGCGAAGGCGCGGGCGCCGGCGCTGTGGTCGCGGTGGGCGTGGGTGACGAGCACGGCGACGACCGGGGCGCCGCCGAGCGCGGCGAGGAGTGCGGCGCGGTGGGCGGGATCGTCGGGGCCGGGGTCGATCACCGCGACCGCCTCGTCGCCGAGGAGATAGCTGCGGGTGCCGGTGAAGGTCATCGGCCCGGGGTTCGGCGCGGTGACGACGCGGAGCCCCGGGGCGAGGCGCTCGGGAACCCCGACCGGCGGGGCGTGGTCGCGCTCGAAGGGGGTCGCCATCGTTCGCCCGCGCCCTCCCGTTCGCGCCTTCCTTGCGGAGCGGGGCGGCGGCGCGTAACCCTCGCCGGCATGGCCTCGCCCAAGTCCCTCCTGCCCCGGAGCCTGTTCGGCCGGGCGCTCACCATCCTACTGGTGCCGATCGTGGTGCTGCAACTGGTGGTGGGCCTCGTCTTCTTCCAGCGCCACTACCTGCGGGTCTCCGAGCAGATGACCCGCGGCGTCGCCTACGGCCTCTCCTACGCCGCCGACCGGGCCGAGGCGGCGGGGAGCCCGCAGGCGGCGCTCGCCGCGGTCGAGGCGCTCGGGCTGCCCTTCGACCTCAGGCTCGACATCACCCCGGCCGACGGCTTCGAGGCCGGGGCGGCGCGCGGGCCGCTCGACTTCACCGGCGCCAAGGTGGTCGAGACGATGCGGAGCACCGTCCGCCGGCCGCTGCGCATAGACCTGCTCAGCGATTCGCGCGCGGCGTTCATCGGCATCCGCACCGACGCCGGCATCCTCGAGGCGGTGGTGCCGCGCGACCGGCTGTCGGTAACGAACCCGCACCAGCTCCTCGTGCTGATGATCCTCGTCGCGCTGCTGCTGACCGCGGTGGCGATCGTCTTCCTGCGCAACCAGGTCCGGCCGATCCGCACCCTCGCCGAGGCGGCGGAGGCGTTCGGCAAGGGGCGGGCGCTGCCGTTCCGGCCGGCGGGCGCCGAGGAGGTGCGCCGGGCCGGCGTCGCGTTCCTGTCGATGCGCGCGCGGCTCGAGCGGCAGATCGAGCAGCGGACCCAGATGCTCTCGGGCGTCAGCCACGACCTGCGCACCCCGCTCACCCGGATGAAGCTCACCCTCGCGCTGATGGACGACGGCGAGGAGGCCCGCGACCTCCGCCAGGACGTCGACCAGATGGAGCGGATGCTCGGGGCCTTCCTCGCCTTCGCCCGCGGCGACGGGCTCGAGGAGACGGTGCCGACCGACCCCTTCGCGCTCGCCGCCGAGATCGCCGAGGACGCGCGCCGGGCCGGGGCGGAGATCAGCCTCGTCACCATCGACGAGACCGAGAGCGCCGGGCCGCGGCCCGCCCTCGTGCCGCTGCGGCCCGGGGCGGTGGCGCGGGCGCTCCACAACCTCGTCGGCAACGCCGCCGCGCACGGGCGGACGGTGCTCCTGACCGCGCGGCTCGGGCCGCGGGCGCTGGTCTTCGCCATCGACGACGACGGGCCGGGCATCCCCGAGGCCGACCGCGCCCGGGCGCTCCAGCCCTTCACCCGGCTCGACGAGGCGCGGCGCCCGAACGCCGCCGGCAGCGTCGGGCTCGGGCTCTCGATCGCCCTCGACGTGGCCCGGAGCCACGGCGGCTCCCTCGAACTCGGCGAGAGCGCCGAGCTCGGGGGGTTGCGGGCAATTCTGCGCTTCCCGAGATAAACCACGGAGAGACTTGATGAAGCCGATCGTGACCCTGACGCTCAACCCCACGGTCGACAATGCGAGCGAGGCCGAGCGGGTGCGGCCGACCCACAAGATCCGCACCTGGAACGAGCGCTACTATCCGGGCGGCGGCGGCATCAACGTCGCGCGGGTGATCGCCGCACTCGGGGGCGCGGCGCTGCCGGTCTATCTCGCCGGCGGGCCGACGGGGGCGCTGCTCTCCGATCTCCTGCGCACCGCGGGCTTCGCCGCGACGATGGTGCCGATCGCCGGCAACACCCGGATCAGCCACGCGGTCTTCGAGCGGGCGACCGGGCTCGAGTACCGCTTCGTCGCCGAGGGGCCGGAAGTGACCGGCGCCGAGTGGCGGCGCTGCGTGAGCGCGGTGCAGGGCCTCGATTTCGACTGGCTCGTCGCCAGCGGCAGCCTGCCGCGGGGGATGCCGGTCGAGGCCTACGCCGAGCTCGCGGGGATCGCGGCGGCGCGGGGGGCGCGCTTCGTGCTCGACACCTCGGGGGCGCCGCTCGCCGCGGCGGTGGCGGCGGGGGGCATCCACCTCTTGAAGCCGAGCCTCGGCGAGCTCGCGGGCCTCGTCGGCCGGCCGCTCGAGACCGTCGCCGAGCAGGAGGCGGCGGCGCGCGAGGTGGTCGCGGGCGGGGTCGGGGCCGGGGTCGGGGCCGTCGCGCTGACCATGGGCCATCACGGGGCGCTTCTCGCCGACGCCGGGGGCGCGACGCTGCTGCGGCCGCCGGCGGTCGAGGCGCGGAGCACGACCGGGGCGGGCGACAGCTTCCTCGCGGCGATGGTCCACGCGCTCGCCGACGGCCGGCCGCTCGCCGACGCCTTCCGCCGCGGGGTCGCCGCCGGCACCGCGGCGGTGCTCACCCCGGGGACCGAGCTCTGCGACCCGGCCGACGTCGTGCGGCTCGAGGCGGTGCTGCGCGCGCGCGACTGAGCGCCTCATCCGCCGGCGAGGCGCCAGCCGGGGCGGGCGGGGGGACGGGTCCACGGGCGGGCGCGGTTCTCGGCGCGGGCGCCGCGGACGCGGAGGCCGTCGGGGCCGAGGTCGATGGCGAGGGCGCCGTCGCGGCGCAGGCGCTCGGCACCGACGAAGAGGCAGGGGCCGCCGGGGCCGGCACGCCAGTTCGGGGCGATGACGACCGCGGCGGCGGCGCAGTCGGCCGGGGCGCTCGCCGCGTCGCGGGTGCCGACGTAGAGCAGCCGACCCATGCCCGGCACCTCGGCCTCGATGCGGTTCCGGCGCCGGGCGAGGCGCCCGCGCGCCCACGCCTCGGCCTGCGAGGCGAGGTCGCCGTCGTCGCGGAGCCAGCTCTCGGCGGCGTAGGCGTTGCCGGCACCGCTCGACAGGATGCGGCCGGCGTCGGTCAGGACGCCGAAGATGCGGCCGTTGTCGGCGATGAGGATGTCGGGGCGCGGGTGGGCGGCCCAGAGGACGAGCGCGACCGCCGCGGGCACCAGCCCGAGGAGCCGCCAGCGGCCGATCCACAGCGCGACGAAGACGCCGCCGAGGGCGAGGAGGACGAGGCTCGCGGTCGGGCCGGCGGGGACGCCGGTGACCGCGCCGCCGAGGCCGGCGACGAAGTCGGCGACGGCGATGACGTAGCCCATGCCGAGGCCGACGACCTGGAACGGCAGCCAGTCGAGGCCGAGGGGGACGGCGAGGACGGCGACGACCGCGGCCGGCATGACGACGACGCCCATCGCCGGGACGGCGAGGAGGTTGGCGAGCAGGCCGTACTGGGTGACGACGTTGAAGTGGAAGGCCGAGATCGGCGCGGTGGCGAGGCCGGCGACGAGCGAGGTCACCGCGATGCCGAGGAGCGGGCGGGCGAAGCGCCAGCCGGGGGCGGTCTGGGTGCGCACCCACCAGCGCCGGCCGCGCAGGGCCTCGTAGGTGGCGACGAGCGCCACGGTCGCGGCGAACGACATCTGGAAGCCGGCCGCGGTCAGGCTCTCGGGGGCGAGGACGAGGACGACGAGCCCGGCGAGCGCCACCGAGCGCATGGTCAGCGCCGGGCGGTCGAGGATCACCGCGACGAGGACGGTCGCGGTCATCACCCACGAGCGCTGGGCGGCGACGTCGGAGCCCGAGATCAGCAGGTAGGCGAGCGCCGCGACGAGGGCGACGGCGGCGGCGATCTTCTTCAGCGGCCAGCGCAGCGCCAGCCGCGGCACCAGCGCGCCCCCGCCGCGGATGATCGCGAAGACCGCGGCGGCGAGGAGGGTCATGTGCAGGCCGGAGATCGAGACGATGTGGTAGAGGCTCGACAGCCGCAGCGCCTCCTCGGTGGCGCGGTCGATGCCCGAGCGGTCGCCGGTCAGGATCGCCGCGGCGAAGGCGCCGTCCTGGCCGGGGATGCGGGCCTGGACGTAGGCCGAGGCGGCCATGCGCAGGCGGAAGGCGACCTGCGCGAGAGCGCGGGTCTCCGAGCCCTCGGCCTCGACGAACGGCGTCCGCGCGTAGCCGATGGCGCCGATGCGCTCGAACCACGCGACCTGGCGGTAGTCGAAGCCGCCGGGCTCGGACGGCGCGGCGGGCGGCGAGATCCGCGCCTGCCCGAGCAGGCGGAGGCCGGGGCGGAGGAGCTCGGCGGGCGTCGACGGGTCGAGGGAGACGCGCACCCGCGCCGGGGTCTCGGCGGGGTCGAGGCCGTGGATCACCACGCGGTCGAGGAGCACGCGCGGGCGGTCGGAGGCCGAGCGGTCGAGGCCGGCGACGCGCCCCTCGAGGTTGGCGGTCATCTCGTGGGGGAGGACCGGCGCCGCGACGTGGCGGCTGCGGAGCGCGGCGAGGCCGAGGCCGAGGCCGGGGAGGAGCAGGGCGAGAAGCAGCACCCGCGCCACCGGCCCGGCGCGGAGCGCGCTCGCCCCGAGGACGGCGAGGGCGCCGGCGAGGGCCGCCAGCGTCCACGGCGCCGGCTCGACGGGCAGGGCGAAGTAGAGACCGATCCCGAGGGCGAGGAGGATCGGCGACCACAGGGCGAGATGGGGACGCTGCGCGTCGACCAGCGCGGCGATGCGGGCGGGGATATGGGCGCCCACGTCCCTTGTTCTCCCTCACGGATGGCTCTAGGAAAAAGCCTTCGCCCGAACGTGGTTGCCAGGAGGTTAATTCCTCATGTCCGTCCCGACCCCCGAGACCGCGCCCGTCGTCACGCGCTTCGCGCCGTCGCCGACCGGCTATCTCCATATCGGCGGGGCGCGGACGGCGCTCTTCAACTGGCTCTATGCCCGCCACACCGGCGGCAGGTTCCTGCTCCGCATCGAGGACACCGACCGCGCCCGCTCGACGCCCGAGGCGACGGCGGCGATCTTCGAGGGGCTGCGCTGGCTCGGCCTCGACTGGGACGGCGAGGCGCTGAGCCAGTTCGAGCGCGCCGGGCGCCACGCCGAGGTCGCGCACGAGATGATGGCGCGCGACACCGCCTACCGCTGCTATGCGACGGTGGAGGAGATCGACGCCTTCCGCGAGCGGGCGAAGGCCGAGGGGCGCCCGCCGCTCTTCCGCTCGCCGTGGCGCGACGCCGACCCGGCGACGTGGCCGGCGGACGCGCCCTACGTCGTCCGCCTGCGCGCCCCGCACGACGGCGAGACGACGGTGAGCGACCGGGTGCAGGGCGAGGTCACCTGGCGCAACGAGACCCTCGACGACCTCATCCTCCTGCGCTCCGACGGGACGCCGACCTACATGCTCGCCGTCGTCGTCGACGACCACGACATGGGGGTGACCCACGTCATCCGCGGCGACGACCACCTGACCAACGCCGCCCGCCAGACGCTGATCTACCGGGGGATGGACTGGGAGACGCCGGGCTTCGCCCACATCCCGCTGATCCACGGGCCCGACGGCAAGAAGCTCTCCAAGCGCCACGGCGCCCTCGGGGTCGAGGCCTACCGCGACATGGGCTTCCTGCCCGAGGCGATGCGCAACTATCTCGCCCGTCTCGGCTGGAGCCACGCCGACGCGGAGTTCTTCACCACCGCCGAGGCGGTGTCGTGGTTCGACCTGTCGCACCTCGGCAAGGCCCCTGCCCGCTTCGATTTCTCCAAGCTCGAAAACCTTTCCGGCCAGCATATCCGCGCCTCGGACGATGCCGCGCTGCTCGCCGAGATCGAGGGATTTCTTGCATCGCAAAACAAACCGCGCTTGACGGAAGAGCAGCGGCGTCAGATGCTACGCGCCATGCCGGGGGTGAAAGAGCGCGCGAAGACTATCCCGCAACTGCTGGATATGGCACACTTTATTCTCGGAGCCCGCCCCTTCGGGCCGGATGTGGCCGCGCGCAAGGTGCTGGCGTCGGCGACGCCCGAGATGCTCGAAAGATTGACTTCGCGACTGCAAAACGTTAGCTGGAACCCCAACGGCCTCGAAGCGGCCGTGCGCGATTTCGCCGAGGCCGAGGGGCTCGCTCTCGGCAAGGTCGCCCAGCCGATCCGGGTCGCGCTCACCGGCCGGACGGTATCGCCCGGCGTATTCGACATGATGGATATCCTCGGACCCGAGGAGACCTTCGCCCGGCTCGGCGACTGCGCCCGGCTGGTCCCGACCGCCTCCTGACCGGACGAGGGCCGCGCCGATGCATCCGACGTGCCGACCGACCTGTGGCGACCGCGGCCGGCGGGCGCCGACCAACAAGGGAATAGAGGCATGACCAACCAGGCCCACGAGACCGCGGCGCTCTCCATCGCCGGCAAGACGGTCGACCTGCCGATCTACCACGGGACGATCGGCCCCGACGTTGTCGACATCCGCCGGCTCTACTCCGATGCCGGCGTCTTCACCTTCGATCCGGGCTACACCTCGACCGGCTCGTGCGAGAGCGCGATCACCTACATCGACGGCGACGTCGGCGAGCTCCTCTACCGGGGCTATCCGATCGAGCAGCTCGCCCAGAAGTCGAGCTTCCTCGAGGTCGCCTACCTGCTGCTCTACGGCGAGCTCCCGACCGCGGCGCAGCTCGAGGACTTCGTCGGCCGGGTGACCAGCCACACGATGCTGCACGAGCAGATGTCGTACTTCTTCCGCGGCTTCCGGCGCGACGCGCACCCGATGGCGATCGTCTGCGGCTGCATGGGGGCGATGGCGGCGTTCTACCACGACTCGACCGACATCTCCGACGCCTGGCAGCGCGAGGTGGCGACGATCCGGATGATCGCCAAGATGCCGACGATCGTCGCGTGGGCGTACAAGTATTCGGTCGGCCAGCCCTTCGTCTATCCGCGGAACTCGCTCGACTACGCCTCGAACTTCCTCAACATGTGCTTCTCGGTGCCGGCGGTCGAGTACGTCGTCAACCCGATCCTGTCGAAGGCGATGGACCGGATCTTCACGCTCCACGCCGACCACGAGCAGAACGCCTCGACCTCGACGGTGCGGCTCGCCTCGTCCTCGGGCGCGAACCCCTTCGCCTCGATCGCGGCGGGCGTCGCCTGCCTGTGGGGGCCGGCCCACGGCGGCGCCAACGAGGCCTGCCTGCTGATGCTGCGCGAGATCGGGACGGTCGACCGCATCCCCGAGTTCATCGCCCGCGCCAAGGAAAAGGACGACCCCTTCCGGCTGATGGGCTTCGGCCACCGGGTCTACAAGAACTTCGACCCGCGGGCGAAGGTGATGAAGGAGTCGGCCGACGAGGTGCTCGCCCTCCTCGGGATCGAGAACAACCCGACGTTGCAGGTCGCCAAGGAGCTCGAGCGCATCGCCCTCGAGGACGAGTACTTCGTCGAGAAGAAGCTCTATCCGAACGTCGACTTCTACTCGGGGATCATCCTCGACGCCATCGGCTTCCCGACCTCGATGTTCACGCCGATCTTCGCGCTCGCCCGCACCGTCGGCTGGCTCTCCCAGTGGAAGGAGATGCTCGAGGACCCGCAGCTCAAGATCGGCCGGCCGCGGCAGCTCTACACCGGGCCGACCCGGCGCGACTACACCGATGTCGAGGACCGCTGAGCCGCGCACCGACGGCGAGAGCCCCTCGGTCGCCCGCGTCCGCGCCGAGGCCGGGCGCCTCGGCCTCGCGATCGCCCCGGTGCGGCTCGACGACGCGACCCGCACCGCCGCGCAGGCGGCGGCGGCGTGCGGGTGCGGGGTCGACCAGATCGTCAAGTCGATCGTCTTCCGCGTCGCCGGCGGCGCGCGGCACGTCCTGTTCCTGACCGCGGGCGGCAACCGCGTCGATCCCGCCAAGGCCGGCGCGCTCGCCGGCGTCGCGCTCGAGAAGGCCGACGCCGCCGGGGTCCGCGCCTGGACCGGGTTCGCCATCGGCGGGGTCGCCCCGATCGGGCACCTCAACCCGATCGCGGCGTGGCTCGACCCGAAGCTCCTGTCCTACGAGGTGGTCTGGGCCGCGGCCGGCACCCCGAACCACGTCTTCTCCGTCGCGCCCCGGGCCCTCGCCGCGGCGACCGGCGCCACCGTCGCCGACTTCACCGGCG
>CAZEGY010000118.1:0-8840 GCA_964511815.1 uncultured Rhodovulum sp. | reverse complement strand
GGGGCGTTAACCACGAAATCGCGGTATCCCGCCGGTAACGAGTCCGCTGGTTGTCGCCCCCTTCCGCACGCGATAGGGAGTAGGGTGCGCGCGGAGCCCGCCTCTGGCGCGAGTAGCAGTGCTGGGAGAAGCGCTAAGCATGGCTTACATACTGGGAACCAACGGAACCGAGATTCTGCAGGGGACCCACCTTCCCGACGAGATTCGCGGCCTCGACGGCCACGATACGATCTGGGGCTATGGTGGCAACGACCTGCTCGTCGGTGGCAACGGCCGCGACCGGCTGGAAGGCGGCAGCGGCGACGACAAGATCTACGGCCAGGCCGGCAACGACCTGCTCGACGGCGATATCGGCAACGACCTGCTCGTCGGCAACGACGGCAACGACTACATGACCGGTGCGGACGGCCGTGACCGCCTGCTGGGCATGGCCGACCACGACACCCTCCTCGGCGGCACCGGCATCGACACCCTGAGCGGTGGTCGCGGCAACGACGTGCTGAACGGCAACCAGGGCAACGACCTGCTGCACGGCGGCGGCAACCGCGACATCTTCCAGTTCGACCGCGCCAGCGGACGCGACACCATCCTCGACTTCCAGGACGGCTTCGACCGCATCGACGTCAGCGCCTACAACTTCCGCACCCCGGGTCAGCTCATCGCCCGCGCGACCGAGAGCGACACCGGCGTGACCTTCGATCTCGGCACGACACAGATCTACGTCGTCGACGCGACGATCGCCGACTTCGACCGGACCGACTTCATCTTCTAGTCGCTTGGTCGCACCCCGGGGCGGGGGCCGGTCGCCGGCCCCCGCCCTGCCCGCCGCGCATCCCGGCGCCCTCCCGGTTGCGCCGCCCGCGCCGCCCGCCTAGGGTCCGGCGACAGCATCGGTCGGGCTCGGGAATGAAGATCGCCTCCTTCAACATCAACGGCATCAAGGCCCGGCTCCCGGCGCTCCTCGACTGGCTCCGCGACGCCGACGTCGACGTCGTCGCCCTCCAGGAGATCAAGGCGACCGACGACACCTTTCCCCGCCTCGAGATCGAGGAGCTCGGCTACACGGTCGAGACCCACGGCCAGAAGGGTTTCAACGGCGTCGCGCTCCTGTCGCGGCTGCCGCTCGAGGACGTGCGGCGCGGGCTGCCGGGGGACGACGGCGACGCGCAGGCGCGGTGGATCGAGGCGCTCGCCGTCCCCGCCGGCGACGGGGGGGCGCCGGTCCGGGTGTGCGGGCTCTACCTGCCGAACGGCAACCCCGCGCCGGGGCCGAAGTACGACTACAAGCTCGCGTGGATGGCGCGCCTCGAGGCACGGGTGGCGGAACTCGTCGCCGGCGAGGAGGCCGCCGTCGTCCTCGGCGACTACAACGTCATTCCCGAGCCGGAGGACTGCTGGAACCCCGCGGTCTGGACCAAGGACGCGCTCTTCCTGCCGCCGACGCGGGCGGCCTTCCGCCGGCTCCTCCACCTCGGGCTGACCGACGCGCTCCGCGCCGTCGATCAGGGGCCGGGGATTTACACGTTCTGGGACTACCAGGCGGGGGCGTTCCAGAAGAACTGGGGCATCCGCATCGACCACGTCCTGCTGACGCCGCAGGCGGCGGACCGGCTCGACACCTGCGGGATCGACGCCGAGACCCGCGGCCGGGAAAAGCCCTCCGACCACGTGCCGATCTGGGTGACGCTCGGGTAGCGTCCGAGGCCGGGGCGCGGGCGGGCGGCTTCGGGAGCCTCCGGCGGGAGTATTTCTGCCAAGAAGAATCTGCCAAGAAGAAGACGGGGAGGGATCGCCCCTTCCCCGCCCGCCGCTCACTCGGCCGGCGCGGCCGGTGCCATCGTGCCCTCCGGCGCCGGGGCTTCGGGGATCGCCGGCGCCTCGGTGTGCGCCGGCGGGGTCTCGTGCTCGACGCCGCGGATGTCGAGCCAGCCCTCGTAGATCATGTGCAGGGCGACGTAGAGGATGACGACGAGGCCGATCCACGCGATCCAGCGGTAGCGGTGGAGCAGGCGGGCGATGAACGAGGCGGCGATGCCCATGAGCGCGATCGACAGCGCGAGGCCGAAGACGAGCACGGTCGGGTGCTCGCGCGCGGCGCCCGCGACCGCGAGGACGTTGTCGAGCGACATCGACACGTCGGCGATGATGATCTGGACCACCGCCTGGCGCAGGGTCTTGCGCGGGGCGCCGGTCCTGCCGACGGTGCCGTCGGCGTCGAGGTCCCGGTGGCTGAGCTCCTCGATCGCGGCGTTCTCCTCGCCGTGCTGGACGCGGAGCTCCTGGTACATCTTCCAGCACACCCAGAGCAGCAGCAGGCCGCCGGCGAGGAGCAGCCCGGTGATGGCGAGCAGCTGGGTCGCGATCAGCGCGAAGACGATGCGCATCGCCGTCGCGGCGATGATGCCGATGAAGATCGCCTTCCGTCGCAACTCCGCCGGCAGGCCGGCGGCGGCGAGGCCGATGACGACCGCGTTGTCCCCGGCGAGGACGAGGTCGATCATGATGACCTGCGCGAAGGAGGTCCAGAAGGCTGCTTCCATCATGCGCTGAGACATCCCCTCCCGATGCGGTTTCGCGACTTTCAGGACGCGGTGCGCGGTGTCAAGCCGTCGAGGTCACGTCGTGGCCGAAGATCCAGTCGAACCTCGCCGCGAGCGCGCCCGGCGCCACGGCGGCGGCGGCGCGGAGGGCGGCGTGGGCCGGCGCGGCGAGGCCGGGGCCGAGATGGTAGAGCCGCCCGCTCCGCGCCGCCGCGCGCTGGACGCGGGTCGCGCGGGCGATGCGCGCGTCCTCGTAGGCGCCGAGGCCCGTCGCCGGGTCCGCGGCGAGGTCGAGGCAGTCGGCGAGGGTGAAGGCGTCCTCGAGCGCCATCGTCGCCCCCTGGGCGAGGAACGGCAGCATCGGGTGGCAGGCGTCGCCGAGCAGCGCGACGCGGCCGTCGGTCCACCGCGGCAGGGGCGCGTGATCGTGGAGGCCCCAGAGGAAGCAGCGGTCGACGGCGGCGAGGAGCGCCCCGGCTGGCCCCTCCCAGCCGGCGAAGGCGCGGCGGAGCGCGGCGGGGTCGTCCTCGCGGGACCAGCCTTCGCCGGCGCCGTCGGCGCGCTCCTCGACGGCGACGAAGTTGACGAGGGTGCCGCCGCGGAGGGGATAGGTGACGAGGTGGCGGCCGTGCCCCATCGTCACCCGCGCCGCCGGGCGGGCGAGCTCGGCGGGCGCGCGCTCCGCCGGGACGGTGCCGCGCCAGGCGACGTGGCCGGTGTAGCGTGGCGGCCGCGGCGAGAAGCGCGCCGCCCGGATCCGCGAGCGCAGGCCGTCGGCGGCGATGACGACCTCGGCGGTGGCGGTGCCGCCGTCGGCGCCGTAGAGGCGGATGGCGTCACCGGTGTCCTCCAGCGCGACGATCTCGGCGCGGAGGTGGATCGTCACGCCGGCCTCGTCCGCCGCGGCGGCGAGCACGTCGAGGAGGTCGGCGCGATGGAGGTGCCAGTACGGGCGGCCGTAGCGGGCGACCGCCCGCTGGCCGAGGGGGATGCGGGCGACCGGGCGCCCGCCGCCGCGGTGGTCGACGAGCTCGACCGCCTGCGGCAGGCTCGCCCGGGTCTCGGCGGCGTCGCGGAGACCGAGGGCCTCGAGCACCGCGACGCCGTTCGGGGCGATCTGGATGCCGGCGCCGACCTCGCCGAGCGCCGGCGCCCGCTCGTAGACGTGGACGCGGGCGTGGCGCTGGGCGAGCGCGAGCGCCGCGGCGAGGCCGCCGATCCCGGCGCCGACGACGGCGATCTCCCGACCCGCGAGGTGCATGGGCGTCCCCTTTCGCTTGCCAACCCCCTCTGCCACGCCGGGACCGGGCGTGAAAGGCCCGGCCGCGGCTTTACCTCGGCGCTCGGGCTGGCCTAGAACGGCCCCGTAGCGAGGATCGAGGGGCGGGCATGCGAATTCTGGTCACCAACGACGACGGCATCGGCGCGCCGGGGCTGGAGGTGGCCGAGGAGATCGCCGCCGCCATCGCCGGGCCCGACGGCGACGTCTGGGTCGTCGCGCCGGCCTTCGAGCAGTCGGGCGTCGCCCACTGCGTCTCCTACGTCCGCCCGATGCGGCTCGAGCGCCTCGGGGAGCGGCGCTTCGCCGTCGAGGGCTCGCCGGCGGACTGCGTGCTCGCCGGGATCGGGGAGATCCTCAAGGACGGCCCCCCCGACCTCGTGCTCTCCGGCGTCAACCGCGGCCACAACTTCGCCGAGGACACGCTCTACTCGGGCACGGTCGGCGGGGCGATGGAGGCGGCGCTGCAGGGGGTTCCCGCCGTCGCCATGTCGCAGTACTTCGGCCCGGCGAACCGCGGCCACGCCGACGCCTTCGGGGCGGCGCGGGCCCACGGCGCGGCGCTCCTGACCCGGCTGCTCGCGCCGGCGTGCTGGCCGAAGGCGCCCTACGGGGTCTTCTACAACGTCAACTTCCCGCCGGTGCCGGCGGCGGAGGTCAAGGGGGTGCGCGCGACCTACCAGGGCTACCGCGACCAGCCGACGTTCGGGGTCCAGCCCCATGTCGCGCCGAACGGGCGGACCTACCTGTGGCTGAACCACGGCTACAGCAACGCCGCGAGCCCGGAGGGGTCGGACGCGCGCGAGTGCCACGACGGCTTCGTCACGGTGACGCCCTTGAACGCCGACCTGACCGCCCACGATCTCATCGCGCCGCTTGCGCACGCGCTCGGATAGGGCGAGGGTCGCGCATGCCCCCGGCCGAACAGCAGATGCAGTTCGTCTTCACCCTGCGCTCGCGTGGGGTCACGAACGCCGACGTGCTGAAGGCCATGGAGCAGACCAACCGCGCCGACTTCCTCGAGGGCATCTTCCGGGAGCGCGCCTTCGAGGACACGCCGCTGCCGATCGCCTGCGGCCAGACGATCAGCCAGCCGACGGTCGTCGGGCTGATGACCCAGGCGCTCGAGCTGACCCGGCGCTGCAAGGTGCTCGAGATCGGCACCGGCTCGGGATACCAGGCGGCGATCCTCGCCCGGCTCGCCCGGCGGGTCTACACCGTCGAGCGCCACCGGCGGCTGGCGCGGCGGACGCGGGAGCTCCTCCAGGGCCTCGGGCTCCACAACATCACCGTCGTCCACGGCGACGGCTCGCTCGGCCTGCCCGAGCAGGCGCCGTTCGACCGCATCATCGTCACCGCCGCCGCCGAGGACCCGCCGCAGGTGCTGATCGACCAGCTCCGTCCCGGCGGGATCATGGTGCTGCCGGTCGGGCAGAGCAACGCCGTGCAGACGCTCATCCGCATCGAGAAGACCGAGGCCGGGCTCGACTACACCGATCTCGGAGAGGTGCGGTTCGTCCCCCTTGTCGAAGGGGTGGCACAGGACGTATTGGACTGACGTGAGACACCTAGATATTGGGAGGCGAGGAATGGGCGCAGCCCGCGCAACGCACCGGAGGCGCCTGCCGGCGACGTTCCTCGTCCTCGCCTCGGCGCTCGCGCTCGCCGCCTGCAACAACCCAGGCGGCGGGGGCGGCGGCGCCGCGCCGAGCGGAACGGCGGTGCACAACCTCGACCCGGACTCGCGCGGCGTCATCACCTACGCCACCTACCAGGTCGCGGTCGCCCGCGACGGCGACACCCTCGCCACCGTCGCGGCCCGGGCCGGGACGACGCCCGACGCCCTCGCCCGGCGCAACGCCCTGCCCGCGGACTACATCCTCCGCCAGGGCGAGGTGCTGCTCCTGCCCGACGACGTCGCCCGGCCGCTCGGCAGCGCGACCGGGGGGCTCGCGACCGACGCCGTGACGAGCCAGCCGCTCGGCGGCGCGACGGCGACGGGCGCCGCACCCGGGGGCAACCCCTTCCAGAACGGCCAGACCGAGCCGCTCATCGACCCGGTGCGCCACCGCGTCGAGGCCGGCGAGACCGCCTACTCGATCGCGCGGCTCTACGGGGTCTCGGTGACCGCCCTCGCCTCGTGGAACGGGCTCGGGCCAAATCTCGCGGTGCGCGAGAACCAGGAGCTCCTCATCCCGCTGGTCGGCGACGCCAACCGCATCTCGAGCGGCTTCGACGACACCCCGCCCGGCCAGGGCACGCCGGTGTCGGCGCCGCCGAGCGCCTCGGCGCCGCTGCCCGCCGACATCTCCGCCGCGGTGGCGCCCGACAGCCCGAACCTCGGGGCGATGCGCACCCCGCCGGGCGGACGGCTCTCCCCGCCGGTCAGCGGCGCGATCACCCGGTCCTACGACGGCAAGAACGGCGTCGGCTTCGACGTGCCGGCGGGAACCTCGGTCAAGGCCGCGGCGCCGGGCGAGGTGGCGCTGGTGTCGGAGGCGCTCGGCGGGCTCGGATCGATCGTGCTCGTCCGCCACAAGGACGACCTGATGACCACCTACTCGACGCTCTCGGACGTGCGGGTCAAGCAGGGCGACCGGGTGCAGACCGGGCAGGTGCTCGGCCGGGTCGCCGACCGCGAGCACGACGAGTTGCAGTTCGACGTGTTCCGGGGGACGACGAGCGTCGACCCGACGCCGTATCTCGGAACGCCGTGAGGCCAGGGGCTCGCGCGCTTTCGCAGGGAACCCGTAGTGGGGGCCTGCTCAGGGTCGCGCGGTGACCCGGGCCAGGCCGTGGACCCACGAGTTGCACGACTGGGCGGAAAGCAGCCCTCCGAGGCGGCGTCGCGGGAGGCGCCGTGACGGGTCATCGGCGCTGCACGTCCGCCTGTCCGAGTTGCGGGACATTCCCGACGTTCGCGAACGCGGGTGGAGGGACGCGGCCATGCCGAACTGGAAGCCCACGCGGCATCGCCGTATGAACCGGAGAACCCGCCTTCGGACCTCCGGTGCGGTTCACGACTGACCGAGGGTGCAGATGCTCAGGCTCCGACGCGCGATCGCCAAGTCTGCGGGACGGGCCGCATCCGCCAACCTGCGCGCTGCGGCCGATGCATTGCAGGCGCTCAGCGAAGTCGGCGAGAAGCGCAAGGTTCGAAAGCGACCGGCGGCCAAGCCGAAGACGCGCGCGGCCAGGGCCCTCGAGAAACCCAGGAAGGGTCTGGCCGAGACCGTCGCCTGGATCGCCGCGGGCGGAATGCCCGCGCGGCCGGCGGCGGCGCGCCGCAAGGCAGCCGTTCCGCGCGGCGCCTCGTTCTCGCTGGCCACTTTCTCCAGCGATCAGGGCAGGCGCAGCTACAAGCTCTATGTGCCCGCCACGGCGAGAACCCCACCCGGCACGCCGCCCTGCGCGCCGATGCCGCTCGTCGTGATGCTGCATGGTTGCGAGCAGACTCCGGATGATTTCGCGGCAGGGACGCGCATGAACGCGCTGGCGGAGGAATTCGGCCTGCTCGTGGCCTATCCCTCCCAGCCCTCCGACGCGAACGCCAACAGGTGCTGGAACTGGTTCAACCGAGGCGACCAGCGCCGCGGCGCGGGCGAGCCGGCGCTGATCGCCGGGATCGTGCGCGAGATCATGCGCAATCGTCCTGTCGATCCTGCGCGCGTCTATGTCGCCGGACTGTCCGCCGGCGGTTCCGCCGCGAACATCCTCGGCGCCGCCTATCCCGACCTCTTCGCCGCGGTGGGGGTGCACTCGGGACTGCCGGTCGGGGCCGCGCAGAATTCCGCCTCGGCCTTCGTCGCCATGCGGCAGGGCGCCCCGGGCGACCGCCCGACGACCTCCGTGCCGACGATCGTCTTCCATGGCGACGCCGACCCGGTCGTGCATCCGAGAAACGGCCGGTTCATCGCAGCCCGAGCCCTGTCGGCACTGCCGCGCTTGAGGAAGGTCGAGCGCAGGGGCCGTTCGCCGGGCGGCCGGGACTACAGCGCCACAACGCATCGCGGGAAGAATAGCAAGCCGTACTGCGAGCATTGGGTGGTGGAGGGAAGCGGCCACGCCTGGTCGGGCGGGCATCCCTCCGGGAGCTATACCGATCCGGCAGGGCCGAACGCCTCGCGCGAGATGCTGCGGTTCTTCCTGAGGCACCGCCTTTCCGCCAGAAATCGCAGGCTCGGCGGCGCCCTCGGCGGGTGAGTCCGCTGCGCGCCGATCCGGCCCGCCGGCCTCCTTCGTCGGCACGACCTGAACGAGGCGCAGGCGCCGTTGGCGACCGGACCAGTCCCGATCGCCGACCATTGCCGATCCACACGACCGCGGATGACCGGTCAGGGTCGGAAAGCAGACGGGCGCGAACGAGCGAAACCCCGAGGAACGGGCGCGCCCACCGATGATTCACGGACCTTTCCAGGGGGTTAACCGCAGAGACGTTATCCTGTTAAATCAGCCACTTGACCCACGCCGCACGCGTGCGACGGCCGTGCGTCGCGCGCCCCGTCGCCCCTCCTCGTCCCGCCGTTCGGGGGCCGGGACCTAGCTGAGCAGCAGGCCGGTCAGCCAGAGGCCGAGGCCGAAGACGGTGTGGTTGAGCAGCGAGATCGCCCGCACCCTGGTCGGGTTCGCGGCGCGCGACGCCGCCCAGCCGAGGCCCATGCCCGGCTGGAGCAGGAACCAGCCGGCGGCGACGGTGACGATCGCGAAGAGCCACGCCGGCCACAACCGCGGCTCGGCGAGCCACGCCGGGCCGACGAGGAGCGCGAAGGCGACCCCGTAGAGGATGCCGACGACGTAGTGCGCCGCCCAGCCGATGGCGTTGTCGTTCGGCGACGGCGTCGCCGCCCCGATCGCGTCGTGGAAGACGACCCCGTCCTTGAGGTGCCAGAACCAGCGGCCGACCGGACGCCAGTTCGGCGGCGCCTGGCCGGGGAGCCGGCCGAGGAGCTGCTGCCAGACATCCATGAGCACGGTGGCGCCGAGGCCGAGGAGCGCGCCGGAGAGGACGAGGCCCATCGGCT
>CAZEGY010000117.1:0-8903 GCA_964511815.1 uncultured Rhodovulum sp. | reverse complement strand
GGACGCGACCGGATTTCGCCGACGGTCGAAATCCGGGGGATCCCCACCCTTCGCCCGAGGGGACGAACGCCGGGGCCGCCGGCAGCGTCGTGTAGCTTAACCGTTGGGAAACCACGATTCGGTGGCTCGCGACCGGCTTGTCGACGGACGATCCGGCCGCCGGTCCGTTCGGCCCGCGCCCCGGCCGAGGCGAGGGTCGGCGCGAAGGGCCGCCGGTGTCAGGCGGGGTTCGCCGCCCGGATCGCCGCGGCGGTCGCGGCGAGCTCGTTCAGGGCGTCCTGCAATCCCGGGCCGGTGCCCTCGAAGCCGATCACCGAGAGCACGGTCATCCGGCCGTTGACCTCGAGGAACGCCCGCCAGAAGCGCGGGTCGATGCCGGCGATCGGCTGCTGGCCGCGGTCCTCGACCAGCACGTAGAGCACGTCGCCCTTCTGCTGCCGCGAGAGGATGCGCACCCGGTCGGCGCGGCCGCTGCGGCCGACGAGCGCCCGCCCGTCGGGGGTGTCGAGGAAGTCCTGGAGGTCGTCGAGGCTCGCCGCCGCGTCGTCGCCCTCGCCGCCGAGGCCGCCGCTCGACACGCTCGCGGTCAGCGCCGCGCCGATCGGGGTCGCGCCGGTGCGGGACGACTGGGCGCCGAGCAGCGCGCAGTCGCTCATCAGGACGAAGGCCCCGGCGCTCGTCATCGTCGTGCTCGGTGCGTCGATGCAGAAGCCGGGCGGCGCCGCGATCACCACCGGCCGGCCGGCGACGGTCACCTTGGCCCGCGACGGCGAGTTGCCGGACATCGCCGCCATCGTCGCGGGATCGCACCCCGCGAGGAGAAGCCCGGCCAGAACGAATGCGCCCGCGCGCAGAACCCCGTGAATCCGCATCGCCGTGCCTTCCTCCCTGCCGGGGCTCCGGCGGTGCCGGTGCCCTCGTCTCTCGTTTCGACCGCACGGGCATAGGCGGGCGCCGGGCGGATCTCAAGCGCGGCCTCGCGCCGACGCGAGGCCGCGCGCCGGGAAAGCGATGCGCTTTTTTTGCCGGATGGCCTCTTGACGGGCTGGCGCGGGCACCCGATCTGTGGGATGTTAATCGCATTAACATCAGGGAAAGGAGCGCAGATGGATACGGCCGTACGCGGCATAGAGCGTGTGCGGGACTGGCTCGACGACAGGGGCAGGCTGGCCTGGATCGCCGTGACGGTGATCGGCTTCGTGCTGTTCTGGCCTGCCGGTCTCGCTCTTCTCTTCTACATGATCTGGAGCAAGCGCATGGGTTGCAACTGGGGACGCCACCGTCGTTTCGAGGGCCGCGGCAGGGGCCGGGGCATGGAGCGCACCGGCAACAGCGCCTTCGACACCTACCGCGAGGAGACGCTGCGCCGTCTCGAGGAGGAGCGCGACGCCTTCCTCTCGTTCCTCGACCAGCTTCGCGCCGCGAAGGACAAGGCCGAGTTCGACCAGTTCATGGAGAGCCGGCAGGCGCCGCAGGCGACCTGACGCCAGCTTCCGGCCCGGACCCGCGCGGTCCGGGCCTTTTCGTGTCCGCCTCACTCCCCGCGGATCATCGCGACGAGCACCCGGTCCCGGCGGACGAGGTGGTGCCAGAGCGCGGCGCCGACGTGGACCGCGAGCACGAGGGCGAGCCCGCCGGCGGCGCCGACATGCACCGCCCGCGCCACGGCCTCGATGCGCGCGTCGCCCGGGACCCACGGGTCGGGCAGCGCCGGGCCGCCGAAGACGCGGTTCTCGATCCCGAGCAGGTCCTGCGTCGGCGCCGCCGTCGCCATCACCCAGCCCGACAGCGGCATCACCACCAGTCCGGCATAGAGCAGCGCGTGCGACAGCCGCGCGGCCCGCACCTGCCAGCGCGGGCCGGCGGGGGCCGGGCGCGCCCGGGCGGCGAGCCGCCAGAGGACGCGGGCGAGCGCGAGCGCGAAGATCACCGTGCCGAGGCTCTTGTGGGTCTGCGTCCAGGCGAAGCGGGCGAGCACGTCGTCCTGGCGCACCATCCAGACCCCGAGCCCGAGCTGGCCGAGGACGAGCGCCGCCATCGTCCAGTGCAGCCCGCGGGTCACCGCACCCCAGCGCCGGCCGTCGTCGCGGAGGCGGGGCACCGGCTAGCGCCCGGGCGTGGCGCCGGTCATCACCAGCCGGATGTCGAGGGGGAGCGTCGTCGAGATGTCGGGCGTCCCGGCGGTCGAGCCGAAGTCGCGGCGGTCGATCTCGCCGCTGATCGCGAAGTCGGCGGTCATCACCGCGGGGTCGGTGCGCGACGGGCCGAAGGCCATCACCTTCGCCTTCAGGGCGACGGGCCGGGTGACGCCGCGGAGCGTGACCCGGCCGGCGACGTCGGCGGTGCTTTCGGAGGTCTTGGTCAGGCGGTCGAGCTGGAAGGTGATCGTCGGGTGGCCGCGGGCGTCGAGGTAGTCGGTGTCGCGCACGATCGCGTCGACGACCGGGTTGCCGGTGGTCGCCGCGCCGGCGGGCACCGTCAGGGTGGCGCGCGCCCCCTCGAGCCGGCGGGCGTCGAAGTCGACCTGCCCGGTGAGGCCGGGAAAGCGCACGGCGATCGGCTTGCCCTGCCACTCGATCCGGGCGGCGACGGTGGTCGCGGGATCGAGCGTCCACGGCGCCGCCGAGGCGGTGGCGGGCAGGGCGAGGGCCAGGAGGACGGCGGCGATCGGTCGCAGCATCGGACACTCCACCGCCGGCCGTGCCGCCGGCGCCGCGCCAGTATCGGCGATCGGCGCGGGACCGGCGCGCACGAACGCGCGATCCGGTGCGCGCGGTTCCGGGCGCGGGCTGCATTGCCGTCGGGCGCGACCCGTGGCATCGATCGGCGATGCCCGCTCCATCCGCACCGGACCCTCCGCCGCTCCGGCGGGTGATGGTCATCGGCCAGCCCGGCTCGGGGAAGTCGACGTTCGCCCGGATGCTCGGGGCGGCGACCGGGCTGCCGGTCGTCCACATCGACCGCATCCACTGGATGGACGGCTGGGTGCCGCGCGAGGCCGCCGAGAAGGACCGCCTGACCCGCGAGGTCCATGCCCGGGACGCCTGGATCCTCGAGGGCGGGCATTCGCGGACCTGGCCCGAGCGGCTCGCCCGCGCCGACACCCTGGTGTGGATCGACGTGGGGTTGCCGCTCCGCCTGTGGCGGGTGCTCCGCCGGGTGGTGGCGGGCTACGGCCGCGCCCGGCCCGACATGCCGGCGGGGTGCCCGGAGCGCCTCGACCGCGGGTTTCTCGGCTTTCTCGCCTACGTCTGGCGGACGCGGGCGACGGCGCGGGCGGGGATCGCCGCGATCTTCGCCGCGCCGCCGCCGCACCTCGCGCTCCACCGCGTCTCGACGGCGGCCGAGGCGCGCGCCTTGGTTGCGCGGCTCTCGGGCCGGGGCTGCGGGCGGGTGAGCGGCGGGGTCGGCGGCGCGGTCAGCGGTCGGACTCCTCCCAGCGCGGGCTGACCCACGGGCGGAGGTTCGAGGCGGGCAGGCGGCGGCCGAGGATGTGGTCGGCGGCCTTCTCGCCGACCATCATCGACGGGGCGTTGAGGTTGCCGTTGGTGATGCGCGGGAAGATCGAGCTGTCGGCGACGCGCAGGGCCTCGACGCCGATGACGCGGCATTCGGGATCGACGACGGCGAGCGGGTCGGAGGCGGCGCCGAGGCGGGCGGTGCCGCAGGGGTGGAAGGCGCTCTCGACCTCGGCGCGGACGAAGGCGTCGAGCTCGTCGTCGGTGTGGACGTCGGGCCCCGGCTGGATCTCGCCGCCGGCGTAGGGGCGGAAGGCGGGCTGGGCGAAGATCTCGCGGGTGAGGCGGATGCAGCGGCGGAAGTCGATCCAGTCCTGCTCCTCGGACATGTAGTTGAAGCGGATCGCCGGCGGGACGAGGGGGTCGGCGCTCTTCAGGCGCACGGTGCCGCGCGAGGGCGAGCGCATCGGGCCGACGTGGGCCTGGAAGCCGTGGCCCTTGACCGCCGAGCGGCCGTCGTAGCGCACGGCGAGGGGGAGGAAGTGGTACTGGATGTCGGGGTAGTCGACGCCGGCGCGGGAGCGGACGAAGGCGGCGCTCTCGAACTGGTTCGAGGTGCCGAGGCCGGCCTTGGCGAGGAGCCACTGGGCGCCGATGCGGACCATGCCCGGGTAGTTGTAGTGGCTGTAGAGGGTGACGGGCTTCAGGCTCTTCTGCTGGATGTAGAGCTCGAGGTGGTCCTGGAGGTTGGCGCCGACGCCGGGACGGTCGGCGACGACCGCAACGCCGTGCTCGGCGAGGTGGGCGGCGGGGCCGATGCCCGACAGCATCAGGAGCTTCGGGGTGTTGATCGACGAGGCGGCGAGGATCACCTCGCGGCGGGCGGTGACGATCTCGCGCGCCGCGCCGTGGGCGACCTCGACGCCGGTGGCGCGGCCCTCGGCGATGACGACGCGGAGGGCCAGCCCGCTGAGGACGCTCACGTTGCGGCGGGCGAGGGCGGGGCGGAGGTAGGCGTTGGCGGCGGACCAGCGGCGGCCGCGCCACACGGTCTGCTCCATCACGCCGAAGCCTTCCTGCTTGGCGCCGTTGTAGTCGTAGGTGAGCTCGAAGCCGGCCTGGGCGCCGGCCTCGACGAAGGCGTGGTAGAGCGGGTTGCGGCGGGGGCCGCGGGTGACGTGGACCGGGCCGTCGGTGCCGCGCCAGTCCGACGAGCCGCCGTGCCAGCTCTCCATGCGCTGGAAGTAGGGCAGCACGTCGGCGAAGGACCAGCCGTCGGCGCCCATCTCGGCCCAGGTGTCGAAGTCCTTGGGGTGGCCGCGGACGTAGACCATGCCGTTGATCGAGGACGAGCCGCCGAGGACCTTGCCGCGCGGGGTCGCGAGGCTGCGGCCGTCGAGGTGGGGCTCGGGCTCGGTGCGGAAGCCCCAGTCGTAGCGCGCCATGTTCATCGGGTAGGAGAGCGCGGCCGGCATCTGGATGAACGGACCCCAGTCGGTGCCGCCGTACTCGATGACGATGACCGAGCGGCCGGCTTCGCCGAGGCGGCAGGCGAGGGCCGAGCCGGCGGAGCCGGAGCCGACGATGACGTAGTCGGCCTCCATCAGGGGGTCACCGGCAGGGCGGGCGCCGGGCGCGGCCGGCGGCGCGCTTCGGAGGCGGGGCAGGAGGGGGCCTTCTGCCCCCTCTTGGCCTGCGGCCAATTCACCCCCGAGGATATTTGGGGACCGAAGATGGGAGGGCGGGGGGAGAGCATCACCACGGGGCCTCGACGGGGGAGGTGGCGACGTAGACCGACTTGACCCGGCTCCAGTGGTCGAGGGCGGCGCGGCCGTTCTCGCGGCCGAGGCCGCTCTGCTTGACGCCGCCGAAGGGGGCCTCGACCGGGGTGAGGTTGTAGGCGTTGATCCAGGTGGTGCCGGCGTCGAGGCGGGCGACGACGCGGTGGGCGCGGGCGAGGTCGCGGGTGAAGACGCCGGCGGCGAGGCCGTAGGGGGTGGCGTTGGCGCGGGCGACGCCCTCGTCCTCGCTGTCGAAGGCGAGGACGGACATCACCGGGCCGAAGATCTCCTCGCGGGCGATGGTCATCTCGTCGGTGACGCCGGCGAAGACCGTCGGCTCGACGAAGAAGCCGCCCTCGAAGCCCTGCGGGGCGGCGCGGTTGCCGCCGGCGAGGAGGCGCGCGCCCTCGGCCTTGCCGGTCTCGACGAGGCCGAGCACGCGGCGGCCCTGGGTCTCGGAGACGAGCGGGCCCATCGTCACCGCGGGGTCCATCGGGTCGCCGAGCACGATCCGCTCGGTGCGGGCGAGGAGGCGGTCGAGGAAGGCGTCGTGGACGTCCTTCTGCACGAAGACGCGGGTGGCGTTGGAGCAGACCTGGCCGGCGGAGTAGAAGTTGCCGAGCATGGCGCCGCCGACGGCGTCGTCGAGGTCGGCGTCGTCGAAGACGAGGAGCGGCGACTTGCCTCCGAGCTCGAGGGTGACGGCCTTCAGGCCCTCGGCGGCGGCGGCGTAGACCTTGTGCCCGGTCGGGACCGAGCCGGTGACCGAGATCTTGGCGATGGCGGGATGGGCGGCGAGGGCGGCGCCGACCTCGCCGCCGCCCTGGAGGACGTTGAACACCCCCGCCGGCAGGCCGGCCTCGGCGAGGATGGCGCCGAGGCGGAGGGCGCCGAGCGGGGTGACCTCGGAGGGCTTGAAGATCATCGCGTTGCCGCAGGCGAGCGCGGGGGCGGCCTTCCAGCAGGCGATCTGCGAGGGGTAGTTCCAGGCGCCGATGCCGAGGCAGATGCCGAGGGGCTCGCGGCGGGTGTAGACGAGATCGCCGCCCCCCGCACCCCCGAGGCCGGTCGCCTCGCCGGCGAGGGTGGCGGCGAGGGCGGCGAACCATTCGAGGGCGTCGGCACCCGAGGGCCAGTCGGCGACCCGGGTCTCGGAGATCGGCTTGCCGGTGTCGAGGGTCTCGAGCGCGGCGAGCGCCTCGGCGTCGGCGCGGATGAGGTCGGCGGCGCGGCGGAGGACGCGGGCGCGGGCGGCCGGCGCGGTCGTCGACCAGACCGCGAAGCCCTCCCCCGCGGCGGCGACGGCGTGCTCGATGGCGGCGAAGGTCGCCTCGTTGATGCGGGCGATCACCTCGCCGGTGGCGGGATAGCGGACCTCGAGCGGGCGCCCGGCGTCGTCCTCGAAGGGCGCGCCGGCGATCCAGTGGGAGGCGGGGGGCTGGGCGTTCATCGCGGTCCTCCGGCGAGTTCGCGGTCGAGGTAGGCCTCGATCAGGGCGATGGCGGTCTCCGGCGCGGTCGGGCGGCCGCGGAGGGCCTCGCGCAGGTAGACGCCGTCGATGAAGGCGCCGAGCCCGTCGGCGACGCGGGCGGCGTCGGCGGGCGGGACCAGCGGCTTCAGGGCGTGGACGAGATTGGAGTAGAGCCGGCGCTGGTAGACCCCGAGGAGGCGCGCCGCCTGCCGCGAGGAGAGCGCCCAGGCGTAGAAGGTGAGCCAGGCGCTGATCGTCGCGCGGTGGAACTGCTCGGGGCCGAA
Source organism: uncultured Rhodovulum sp. (assembly GCA_964511815.1). Taxonomy (GTDB): domain Bacteria; phylum Pseudomonadota; class Alphaproteobacteria; order Rhodobacterales; family Rhodobacteraceae; genus Amaricoccus. The sequence continues at coordinate 1,909 of CAZEGY010000117.1, read as the reverse complement.
GCTGCCGTGGATGATCGCCGAGAGCCGGCCGCGCGGGCTGTCGGCGGCCGCGAGCCGGGCGACGACGCCGGCGCCGAACTCGGCGAGGAGGTGGCGCATGGTGGCGAGGATGAGGTCGTCCTTGGCGCCGAAGTAGTGGTGGGCGAGCGCCGAGGACACCCCGGCGCGGGTGGCGATCTGGGCGACGGTGACGTCGAGCGAGCCGCGGTCGGAGATCTCCTTGAGCGCGGCGCCGATCAGCGCCCGCCGCCGTGCCTCGGCCTGTTCCGTCCTCGCCATCGCCCGCTCGCCCCGATGCCCGATTTTGTTGATTGACGGATCAATCAATATGGGTTTCCCTTGCACCCGTCAACGCTTCGCTATGAGGTCGGGGCGAACGGAGACGCGACACGGCCGGGAACGGGCCGGTCCCAACGGATGGAGGTCTGCGGCGATGAAGAGACTGCTCGCGGGCGGCGTGCTGGCCGCCCTGGTGGCGACATCGGCGGTTGCGCCGGCGATGGCGGCCGAACCGGAGGCGTGCGGGTTGGTGCGCTTCTCGGACGTGGGCTGGACGGACATCACCTCGACGACGGCGGTGACGACCGCGATCCTCGGGGCGCTCGGCTACAGGACCAAGATCGACGTGCTGTCGGTGCCGGTCACCTACACGAGCCTCGCCCGCGGCGACCTCGACGTCTTCCTCGGCAACTGGATGCCGACGATGGAGAGCGACATCGCCAAGTATCGCGACGACGGCTCGGTCGAGACGGTGCGGGCGAACCTCGAGGGGGCGAAGTACACCCTCGCGGTGTCGAAGAGCCTCGCCGACGCCGGGCTGACGGACTTCGCCGACATCGCCAAGTTCGCCGACGAGCTCGACGAGACGATCTACGGGATCGAGCCCGGCAACGACGGCAACAAGCAGATCCTCGCGATGATCGAGCAGGACGCCTTCGGCCTGAAGGACTTCAGCCTGCGCGAGAGCTCGGAGCAGGGGATGCTGGCGCAGGCGGCGCGGGCGGAGAAGAGCGGCCACGGCATCGTCTTCCTCGGGTGGGAGCCGCACCCGATGAACCAGAACGTCGACATGGTCTACCTGACCGGCGGCGACGACTTCTTCGGCCCGAACCTCGGGGGGGCCACGGTCTACACCAACGTCCGCAAGGGCTTCGTCGAGGAGTGCCCGAACGTCGGGGCCTTGCTGAAGAACCTCGTCTTCAGCCTCGACATGGAGAACGCGGTGATGGGCGCGATCCTCGACGACGGCCAGAAGCCCGAGGCGGCGGCGAAGGCCTGGCTCGCGGCCAATCCCGACGCCTTCACGCCCTGGCTCGAGGGCGTGACGACCCGGGACGGCGGCGACGCCGTCGCCGCCGTCAAGGCGGCGGTCGGGGCCTGACGGGCCACGCGGCGCCCGGCGGTCCGCCGGCGGGGTCGTCGGCGGGCGCGGCGCCGGGCCACGAACAACGAGAGAGCGGGGACTGACGGCGCATGGACTGGGAGAGCATCAAGATACCGGTCGGCGGCTGGGCGGAAGCCATCGTCGACTGGCTGACCGAGAACGGGGCGTGGTTCTTCGACGGGCTCTCGACGATCGTCACCGGGATCATCGACGCGATCCTCTGGTGCCTGCAGACCCCGCCCGCCCTCGTCATCGTCGCGATCTTCGCGGCCATCGCCTGGCTGCTGCAACGCTCGTGGGCGACGGTGGCGCTCGTCGTCGTCGGCTTCTTCTACGTCCTCAACCAGGGCTACTGGGAGGAGACGACCGAGACGCTGACCCTCGTGCTCTCCTCGGTCATCGTCTGCATGGGCTTCGGGGTGCCGATCGGCATCGCCTGCGCCCACCGGCCGCGGCTCTACGCCTTCCTCCGGCCGGTGCTCGACCTGATGCAGACGCTGCCGACCTTCGTCTACCTGATCCCGG
>CAZEGY010000116.1:0-8960 GCA_964511815.1 uncultured Rhodovulum sp. | reverse complement strand
AGGCGTCCGGAAGCGGCCTCACCCGTCGACGAGCGGCGCGCTGCCGTCGCGGACGCGGGCGGCGGCGAGGAAGTCGCTGTCGATCGAGGGCAGGTCCTCGCCGTGGATCATCGCCTCGAAGGCGCGCAGGCGCTTGTAGATCGACAGGAGCTCGACGACCGTCGTCCACGAGTTGACGAGGTACTGGAACGAGGTCCGCACCTGCCCGAGGGCGTTGAGGATCTGGTTCATCAGCCCGAGGGTGATGGCGCCGGCGACGATGGCGGGGGCGAGGATGACGAAGCCGAAGACGTTGTCGATCTGGAGATAGAAGATCCGCGCGACGTTGAAATACATGTAGTGGAAGTAGAGGCGGAAGTAGTTGCGCCGGACGTTGGCGAAGAGCGCCCGGGTGGTCGGCGGGTCGGCACGGAGCTCGTCGTCCTCGCCGTAGACGAGCTCCTTGCGGTAGGCGGCCTCGACGCGCTGGTTGCGGAACTCGAGCCCCGGCAGGCGGATGCCGACGACGGCGAGGAACACCGTCCCGAACACCGACCAGAGCAGCGCCGCGACGACGAGCGGGTAGGGGATGGCGCCGAGGACCGGCACGTCGGTGATGTCGGCGGAGAGGCGCACGAGCACCGGCAGGAAGGCGATCAGCGTCATCACCGCGTCGAGGAGGCTGACGCCGAGCCGCTCCGTCGTCGAGGAGAAGCGCATGGTGTCCTCCTGGACGCGCTGCGAGGCGCCCTCGATGTGGCGCAGCCGCGGCCAGTGGCTCATGTAGTAGTCGTTCATCGCCGTGCGCCAGCGGAAGACGTAGTGGCTGACGAAGAACAGCGAGAGCACGCCGACGAGGACGGCGACGAGGGCGATGCCGAGGAAGTCGGCGATGCCGGCGTAGAACTCGGTGAGCGTCACCTCGCGGGTGCCGCCGAGCGCCGCCTGCACGAGGTCGAAGAACGGGCCGTACCAGCCGTTGATCGCCACCGAGACCTCGACCTGGAAGTAGGTGGTGAAGAGGATGAGCGCCGAGCCGAGGACCGACCAGCGCCACCACGGGTGCGGGGCGAGGGTCTGCCAGACGGCGGTGAAGAGGCCGACGGCGGCGGTGTAGTAGACGTAGAACCACAGGAACGGCCCCGACCAGAAGCGCGAGACGCCGATGGGCAGCCCGTCGGCGGGGGCGGCGAAGCCGAGGGCGTTGCCGAGGGCGGCGCCGGCGAGGTACCAGCCGGCGATGCAGACGACCGCCCAGGCGATCGCCGACCAGAAGAAGGCGCGGGGGTTCGGGAAGTAGGAGACGAACAACGGAGCCTCACGTCTGGTGGCGGGATCGGGCGCGGGGAGCGCAGGCGTATTGAGCGCAAGCCGGCGCCGCGTGCAAACGCTCGCGCGCCGGCATCACCGTGCGGTGATGGGACGCGGCGGCGCTCAGAGGGTGATCCGGTAACGGACGAAGCCGTCGGGGGCGTCCCCCGCGGGCTCGATCGCGACGCCGCGGGCGCGGATGTCGTCGAGGTAGCGGGCGGACCCGGGGCCGGTGTCGTAGAGGACCGTCGCCCCGCCCGCCGGCGCGAGCTTCCAGTTGCCGTCGGCGGCGGGCGCGATCGTGCCGCGCTCGACGATGTAGCGGACGATGACGTCGCGGTTGGTGTCGGGGGACGCGAGGATGACGGTCGAGCCGTCGGCGCCGGGGAAGTGGCCGCCGCCGCCGGCGCGGTAGTTGTTGGTCGCGACGACGAAGCGGGCGTCCGGGTCGATCGGCGCCCCGTCGAAGGCGAGGTCGACGATGCGGTGGGCGCTCGCGTCGACGAGCCTGCCGTCGCCGTCGTAGCGCGCGGGCTGGGTCACGTCGACCGCGTAGGTGACCCCGTCGATCGAGTCGTAGTTGTAGGCGGGGAAGGCGGGGTCGATCAGCGGCTGGTCGGCGCCGCCCGGGGTGATGCGGTTGAAGATGCCGGCGGAGCGTTCGAGCCACTCGCGGACCTGCGCTCCGGTGATCGCCACGGCCTGGAGGGTGTTGGGGTAGAGGTAGACGTCGGCGACGTTCTTGATGGCGATCGGGCCGGCGGCGACGTCGGTGTAGTAGTCCGGGCCGCCGCGGCCGCCGGCCTTGAACGGCGCGGCGGCGGAGAGCACCGGCAGGCCCGCGTACTCCGTGCCCCCGAGCAGGTCGGCGACGTACCAGGTCTGCGCCTGGCTGACGATCTGCACCGAGGGATCGTCGGCGACGAGGGCGAAGTAGGACTGGAGCGGCGCCGTCGACTGGCCGACCTCGGCGCGGACGTAGGCGAGGGTCTCCTCATGGACGGCGGCGGTGGCGTCGAGGGGCGGGGCGTAGTCGTCGACGAGGGCGGTGACGCTGCGGTCCTCGCCGCGCGCGTAGATCGGCCGCGCGCTGGTCTCGAACGCGGCGACGCGCCATTCGCCGCCGTCGCGCTCCAGCAGCAGGTCGATCAGGCCCATGTGCGAGCCCCAGAAGCCCGCCATCACCGCCGGCACCCCGCCGATGCCGCCGGTCGCAGGGTCGAGGCCGTCGCCGGAGAAGTCCTCCGACGGCCAGACCCGGTGCTGGTGGCCGGTGACGATCGCGTCGATGCCGGGAACGGCGGCGAGCTGGAGCGCGGCGTTCTCGAGCATCGTGCCCGACGCGGCCGGGTCGATGCCGGAGTGGCTGAGGGCGATGACGATGTCGGCGCCCTCCTCGCGGAGCGGCGGGACCCAGGCCGCGGCCGCCTCGACGATGTCGCGGGTGGCGAAGGCGCCCTCGAGGTGGCCGCGGTCCCAGATCATCACCTGCGGCGGCACGAAGCCGATGATCCCGACCCGTATCGGCACCTCGGCCCCGGCGCCGTCGGTCACGGCGCCGTGGAGGATGACGTAGGGCGCGAGGTGGAGGTCGTCCTCGCGCGCGGTGGCGCCGAGGGGCGCGCGGGCGAAGTTGGCGCAGACGATCGGGAAGTCGGCGCCGGCGTTGACGAGGTCGAGGAAGTCGACGCCGTAGTTGAACTCGTGGTTGCCGAGGGTGCCCGCGGCATAGCCGAGGGTGTTCATCCCGGCGATGACCGGATGGACGTCGCCCGCGCGCATCCCCTTCGCGTAGGCGATGTAGTCGCCCATCGGGTTGCCCTGGAGATAGTCGCCGTTGTCGACGAGGAGGGTGTTCGTCGCCTCGGCGCGGATCGCCTCGACGAGCGCGGCGGTGCGCGACAGGCCGAGGGTGTCCGAGGGCTTGTCGGCGTAGTAGTCGTAGGGCCACACGTGGCAGTGCAGGTCGGTCGTCGACAGGATGCGCAGGTGGGCCTGGCCGGCCTGGGCCCGCGCCGAGTAGGGGTGAAGCAGCACGAGCCCTCCGAGCGCGGCGGCGGAGCCGAGGAAACGGCGGCGGGAGAGGCGCGGGCGCGGCATGGGAAGGCTCCGGGATTCGCGGGCTGGCGCCGGCGATGATGGCACAGCGATCGGAGCGACGCGAGGCGCGGTGCATGAACCCGGCCTTAACTCGCCTTCAACTCGCCCTTGACTCGCCCTTAACTCGGGCGCGGTTTCGCCGTATGTGGGGCGCCGGGGAGGGCCGCGATGATCGATCCACGGACAGAGGAGCGGGACTTCGTCGCCGGCGTGCGCGCCGCGGCCGAGGACCTGCGCGCGCTCTTCGAGCCGACGCCGCTCCAGCGCAACGACTTCCTCTCCGCCCGCTTCGGCGGCGAGGTCTGGCTGAAGCGCGAGGACCTGTCCCCGGTCCGCTCCTACAAGATCCGCGGCGCCTTCAACGCCATGCGCAAGCGCCTCGCGGCCGCGGGCGCCCCGGAGCGGTTCGTCTGCGCCTCGGCGGGGAACCACGCCCAGGGCATGGCCTTCGCCTGCCGCCACTTCGAGGTCGAGGGCGTCGTCTTCATGCCGGTGACGACCCCGCAGCAGAAGATCGACAAGACCCGCCAGTTCGGCGGCGGCCGCGTCGACATCCGCCTCGTCGGCGACTACTTCGACGCGACGCTCGCCGCCGCCCAGGCCTTCGCCGCCGGGGCGGGCGCGGTGTTCCTGCCGCCCTTCGACGACGCCGCGGTGATCGAGGGGCAGGCGACGGTCGGGCTCGAGCTCCTCGACCAGTTCCCCGGCGCGCCCGACTTCGTCGTCGTCCCGGTCGGCGGCGGCGGCCTCTCGGCGGGCATCGTCGAGGTCGCCGCGACCCTTGCCCCGGAGACCGCGATCCGCCTCGTCGAGCCGCTCGGGGCCCCGAGCCTCCGGCGCGCGCTCGAGGCCGGGGCGCAGGTGGCGCTGCCCGAGGTCGACAACTTCGTCGACGGCGCCGCGGTGGCGCGGATCGGCGATCTCAACTGGCAGATCCTCCGCCGCTTCGCGCCCGCGGACGTGACGCTCTCGCCCGAGGGACGGATCTGCGCGACGATGATCGAGATGCTGAACGTCGAGGGCGTCGTCCTCGAGCCCGCCGGCGCCCTCGCCATCGACGGCTTGCGCGACCTCGGGCCGCTCGACGGGCGCTCGGTCGTCGCCATCGTCTCGGGCTCGAACTTCGACTTCGAGCGCCTGCCCGACGTCAAGGAGCGGGCGCTGCGCTGGGAGGGCCGGAAGAAGTACTACATCCTCCGCCTGCCGCAGCGGCCGGGGGCGCTGCGCGAGTTCCTGTCGGTGCTCGGCCCCGGCGACGACATCGCCCGCTTCGAGTACCTGAAGAAGTCCGCCCGCAACTTCGGCTCGGTGCTCCTCGGCATCGAGACCCCCGCCCGCGAGAACTTCCCCGCGCTCGAGGGGCGGATGCGGGCGGCGGGGTTCACCTGGCTCGACATCACCGACGACGCCGTCATCACGAGTTTGATCATCTGACCATGAAGCTCAACGCCACCGTCCACGGCGCGGCGACCGACCGGCCGCCCCTCGTCATCGCCCACGGCCTCTTCGGCTCGTCCCGCAACTGGGGCGCGATCGCCAAGCGCCTCGCCGCCGACCGCCGGGTCGTCGCCGTCGACCTGCGCAACCACGGCGACAGCCCGCGCGCCGCGGCGAACGACTATCCGGCGCTGGCCGCCGATCTCGCCGAGACCATCGCCGAGCTCGGCGGCACCGCCGACCTCCTCGGCCACTCGATGGGCGGCAAGGCGGCGATGGCGCTGGCGCTGACCGACCCCGGGAAGCTCCGCCGCCTGATCGTCGCCGACATGGCCCCGGTCGCCTACGACCGCAGCCAGCTCCCCTACGTCCGCGCGATGGAGGCGGTGGATCTTTCCGCGGTCACCCGCCGCGGCGACGTCGACGCCGCCCTCGCCCCGGCGGTGCCCGAGGCGGCGGTGCGCACCTTCCTCGCCCAGAGCGTCGCCCTCGGGCCGGACGGCGCCGTGTGGAAGCTGAACCTGCCGGCGCTCGGCGCCGAGATGCCGAAGATCATGGGCTGGCCCGACCTCCCCGGCGCGTTCGACGGCCCGACGCTGTTCCTTCGCGGCGGCGCCTCCGACTACGTCCGCCCCGACGCGGTCCCGCGCATCCGCGCGCTCTTCCCCGCGGCGCGGATCGAGGCGGTCCCGGGCGCCGGCCACTGGCTCCACGCCGACGCCCCGGCGGCCTTCATCGCCGCGGTCCAGGCGTTTCTCGCGGAGTGACCGGCCGGATCGACGGGCCGCCACGCGAACCACTGGACGCCGCCCGGCGGCATTGCTAAAGGGGGCGCGCGCCGCAGTAGCTCAGCTGGTAGAGCACGTCATTCGTAATGATGGGGTCGGGGGTTCGAGTCCCTTCTGCGGCACCACCATATCGTTCGCCGACGTGTGCGGATAATTGAGAACCCCCCGAAAATATGAGATAATTCAAGCCGGCCTGAACGCCGGGTGTCCACCTATGTCCGCTCGAAGCCGGACCGAAGCGGGGGTCTTTGTGGGGGCCTTCTGATTGGCGCGAAAATGAAAGGCCCCCAAAGTGCCGCTGACCGATTCCGCGATCCGCGCGCTCGAGCCCCGCGACGGCGTACAAGGTCGCCGACGAGAAGGGGTCGTATCTCCAGGTCACGCCTTCGGCCGGCCGATTGTGGCGGGTCAAGTTCCGCGCGGAGGGGGGCGTCGAGAAGAAGCTGTCGCTCGGCGCGTATCCCGACCTGAGCCTGAAGGACGCCCGGTCCGCGCGCGACGCGGCGCGCGCGTTGTTTGGGAACAGGAGTCCGCAGGGTTGCACGAAAGTTCGATTGCAGGGCCCGATCAGATGGACGGTCGACTTACTCCACGCTCCGGCCATCGTGCGTCGAAGCGATGCGAGCGGGGTCGGACAGAGTCGCCATCGTCCTATTCCGGCACCGGGACTGCGGTTTCCAACGTCTCCTTGGCGAAGTCGCTGATCAGCACGTCGAGCGTGAGCGTCCACTCGCCACCATGGGGAAGCTGGACCGGACCGGCGCGCCAAAGCGGGCCGTCGCGGACGGCGGCGAGGCGGATCGGCTCGACGCCCCGCGCGGGATCGGCGAAGGCGATCGACAACGCCAGAGGCGCGAAGGGCGCAAGCTCCGCATCCACGACGCCGATCTCCAGCGCGTTCGCTCCGGCGCGGCCCGGCTTCAACACGACCGCGGCCATCACCCTCCGTCCGTGCAGGTGCACGGAGAGCTCGGTGGACGCCAGCTGGAGCGCCCGCGGCGGCGGGGTCAGCCGGAAGCCGCTCGCGAGCGCGAGGATCGAGAGGCCGAGGACGATCTCCGCCACGATCGATCGCCGGAGCCGCGCCGCGGCGCCGGGCTCGCCCCGCGCGATCGCCGGGGTGAGGCGGAGGCGGTTGAGCGCGGCGAGCAGGAGCAGCGCGGCGACCAGCGCCAGCTTCCAGGCGAGGAGCCGCCCGTAGGCGGTGCCGAGCAGCGCCTCCGGGCGGCCGAGCTGCACGGCGGCGAGCACGGCGCCGCTGAGCACGAGCCCGGCGACCAGCAGCACGGCAAGGGTCGAGAAGCGGCGCAGGGTGGGGAGGAGGTCGCCGCCCCCGCCCCCCGCCCGCTCGGCGAGCCCGGGCAGCGCCCCGATCCAGAAGACGAAGGCCGCGGCGTGGAGGGCGACCGCGGGGCCGGTCAGCCAGCGCGGCGGCGCCGTCGCCGCATGGCCGAAGAGCGCGAAGGAGAGGGCGGCGGCAGCCCAGGCCAGCCAAGCCCAGCGGCGGCCGGCCGCGTCGTCGCGCCGAAGCGCGCGCGCGGCGGCCAGGCCGGCGACGAGGCTGGCCGCCGCGGTGGCGGCGAACGGGCTCGCCAGCGCCGCCGTCCACGGCGTCGGGCCCGCGAGCGCCCGGGCCGGGGCCGCGAGCAGATCGAGGCCGTGCAGCCCGAGCGCCAACGCTGCCGCCGGCGCCACCGCCAGCGCCGACCAGGACGCCAGCCGCAGCGACCGCCGCGCCGCCGTCGCACCACGGTCGACCAGCCGGGCGAAGACCGCGCCGCCGACCCCGAGGACCAGCGTGATGGTCAGAACGCCGCGCGCGAGCGCGGCCCAACGCGCCGGCCGGGGGGCGGATGCCGCGTCGGCCACGGCGGTCTGCGCTCCGACCGACAAGGCGTAGCTTCCCCCGACCGGGTGTCCGTCGGCGGAGACCACGCGCCAGCTCAGCAGATGGGTGCCGTTGCCGATCCGGTCGGGCACCGGCACCACCAGGCGCGCGCCCTCCGCCCGCGGCGTACCGTCGAGCGGCGCCCGGCCGCCCGACGGAAACCAGCGCGCCGTGAGCGCCGCGACCGGCTCGCTGAACTCGAGCACCACCTCGCCCGGAGCCTCCGCCACCACCGCACCGGCTGCGGGCGCGCTGGCGACGAGCTGCGCATGCGCTGACGCGCGGCCCCCTGCGAGGAGGGCCGCGACCAGGCAGACGAGCGCGAGCGGCCGCAGGGCGGCCACGCCGCTCAGTGCCCGCCGGCGGCGGGCAGGAGCGTCACGCCCGGCGCAGGAAACTGCAGGCTGTCCGGATCCTGGCCGGCGGCGGGGATCTCGATCCAGCGCTCGACCTTGGTCGCGCATTCCTGCACCGTGGGGAAGTAGAGCACGGTTCCGGGCTCGAGGCCGTCGGTCAGCGTGCCCCGGAATACGAACTCGTCGTAGTGCGCGTCGAGGAGTGCGCCGGTCCAGGCGATTTCGGTGACGCCCTCGGTCATCTCTGCGCCATGATAGTCGTAGGAGCGCGCGTAGGTCCCGGTGACGGTCTCGAGCGCCCAGTCCGCCTTGGGCATCGGCTTCACCGCGATCATTCCCTCGGGGATCTGCACGCGCACCTTCAGCGTCGCTTCCCCTTCGCAGCCGTGCGGCACCCGCAGCACGGCCTTGTGGGTGGCGCCGACGGGCGCCTCGGACTTCTCGAGCGTGACGTGCGCATTGGCAGCGGTCGTCGCCGTGACGGCGATCGCCGCGGCAAGGAGCAGTTTCGACATGGGTTTCATTCCGATCCGCCGCCGGCGCCCGGCGCCGCGGCATGAGACGAAAGCCGCCCCGCGCGTGCGGGCCGGCGGTTGAATCAGGCGATGAAGCCGGCCGGAGGGGCGCGAGCGCGATGCGGCGGCCATGCGAAACCGCGGGCCGGGCCGGCATCGATCTCGCCGGAGCCCGCGTCGACCGGCGCGACCGCGGGCGTGGGGAGGAGGAACGGAGACGCCGCGAGGCCGGGCGCGGCCATGAGCACGCAGGCGAGGCAGTCGGGGATGGGCGGATGCTGGCCGTGCCCGTCGGCAGGCCGGTCCTGGGGGTGGCCGTGGCCGGAGCAGATCTCCGGCAGCGTGCCGTCGGGCATGGCGTAGGCGGCGATGAACGCAATGCGCTCGACCGTAGCACGCGCGTGCTGACCGGGCACCGGCAGGATCGCCAGGGCGAAGAGCCCGGCGAGCAGCCCGTTCAGCCAGAATCGCAGCCGCGCGTCCATCACGGTTCCGCGATGGACGTTTTGGATCGCCGAGTCAATCGGGAGCGCTGTCCGGAAGACGCGCAGACGCTTTGCTACCGGATCAGCGACGCTCGGATCCC
>CAZEGY010000115.1:0-9008 GCA_964511815.1 uncultured Rhodovulum sp. | reverse complement strand
GGAGTGGCACGGAGCACGGAGTAGTGTCCGGAGAGTTCTGCAAAAGCGGCGGCACTCCACCTACTGGAAGCGCCACGGTCCGAGTGCCGATTGTGGGAAACGGGCCGCTGTTCCGCGCGCGCGGCGTCGCTAGGCCTGCAGGCCGATCGATCGCGCGATCCTCGCTGGAACGATGTCGCCGCCGAAACGGCGGCTCAGGTGGGTCGTGAGGCCGGCCATCACGTTGCTTCGCTGCCGCAGCTTGGGGAAGCGACGGCCGGCGACGTAGAAGAGATAGTCGAGCGCACTGCGCGCGGCTGCTTCATCGATCGCGGCCAGCACCATCTCCAGGTCGGGGGAAAGGGCCTCGAGCGTCGGGTCGGCCAGCATGAGGCCGATGTGAAACCGGTACTCCGGCCGGAGGGCGTAGAGCTGATCGCTGGTCCTGTCGAGCATCCGGCGGCGGCCGGCCGCCATCAGCGCGATGCACTTGAGGATCAGCAGGTAGACCTGGAACTCCGAGGCGGGCTCGGACAGCTCCGCGCCCGAGTCGAGCAGCCGCAGCGCCTCGCCGATCCGGCCGGAGTACATCCGGATCTGCGCCTGGGTGGCGAACGCGGCGGCGAAGCCCGTGCTCTTCGCGAAGGCCTCGTCGGCGAGCCGGTCGACGAGGGCGAGATGGCCCCGGTCGACGAACAGGAGAAGTTTCGCGATCGCGAGGACCAGCAGCGGATTGTCCTGCACCGCGGCGAGACTCTCGAGCGCCACGGCCTCGATCTTGGCCTCGATTTCCGCGCGCTCCGTCTGGGTCATCAGCGGCCCCTCGTGCGGCGGACGCAGGAGCTGCAGGTAGAGGTGGATGCACCACATCACGTCGAGATCGGAATCGTTCGGCCGCTCGGCCCGCGCGCGGGCGAGCTGGGCCTCGGTCTCTCGCCAGCGTTCCGGCGGCATCGCCAGCATCAGGGCGGCCTCGTGCATGCGAACCTCGAGCGGAAGCTCGGTCACCACGACCAGCGGCGCCGCCGGTGTCCGTGCCCGGTCGGACCAGATCGCCGCCCGGCAGTCGCTGACGATCCGCTCGACGACGCCTTCCTCGTCCCCGGCGAAGGTGGATCGAACGGTGCGGACCACCCGGCCGTCCGGCCCGCGAAGCAGCACGAAGGCGGCGTGCAGGGTCTTGCCGTCGTCGTGGAAGCTGCCTTTGAGCACGAAGGGTGTCGGGTCCGGAACTCCGAGCACGGGCGGCCCGTCGAAGACGGTCGCGACGCGGTGGCCCTGGCCGAGGGCCCCGGCGAAGAGGGCTGCCAGCCGGTCGACGATCCGGTGCTCGCGCCCTCTCCGGCGCGGCAGGCCGAAGATCGGACCTATCCGCAGGAAGGCCTCCTCCGGCTCCGGCGCGCTCGGCCGCGCGATCCAGACATAGCCCTCGCCGTACTGCGTGGCGATGAAGCGGGGATGGCGGGCGTCGTCGCCGAGGCGCCTGCGCAACCGGCTGACGAGAAAGTCGACGTTGCGGTCGCTCGCCGGCTCGCCGTTCCGGGCAAGGAGGTCGCAGAGGCGCCCGCGGGTGAAGAGCCGCCCCGGCTGGCTGGAGATGTGGAGAAGCAGCGCCCTTTCCTGGCGGCTCAGGCGCACTTCCGTGCCGTCGCCCCGCCTCGCCCACAGCATCTCTCGGTCAAAAACGACATCGTTGAAGCGAACCATAGTCGCGCCCGCGCCCCCCTGCACTTCGGAAGCCTGCGCAGCGGGAACCGGCAGGCAACCCTCCCCCACATGTCCGCGGTGGCGTTGGCACTTCGCCTCGGCCCATCGCAACCCGCCAATATCACATACTGGCGCAACAATCGCTTGCTAGGCCGGAAGGAACGACGCGAGGACTCCGCATGGCATCGAAAGCACGGCACCCCCTGGCAATCGTGGGGATCGGATGCCGTTTTCCGGGCGGGGCCTCGAATGCGACGACCCTCTGGCAGCGCCTCGTCGACGGCGTCGATGCCGTTTCCGAGGTTCCACGCGAGCGGTGGGAGGTCGATCGGTTCTTCCACCCCGATCCGTCGGCGCCGGGCAAGACCTACGCCCGGCACGGCGGCTTTCTCGACCAGTCGCCGTTCGACTTCGATGCCGCCTTCTTCGGCCTCTCGAACCGCGAGGCCGCGGTGCTCGACCCGCAGCAACGGCTGCTGCTCGAAGTGGCCTGGGAGGCCCTCGAGGATGCCGGGCTCGATGCGGTGGCGCTGCGCGGGCGCCCCGTTGGCGTCTTCGTCGGCGGGTTCAGCCTCGACAACCTCATCGACCGTTTCGGCATTCTCTCGCGGGACGAGATCTCGTCGAGCACCGCGACGAGCTCGACGATGGCGATGCTGGCGAACCGGCTCTCGCATGCGTTCGACCTCGCCGGTCCGAGCCTGACGATCGACACCGCCTGCTCGTCGTCGCTCGTCGCGGTGCACCTCGCCTGCGCGTCGCTCCGGGCGGGCGAAAGCGAGATCGCCGTCGCCGGCGGGGTCAACGTCCTGCTCGCGCCCGAGCCGTTCGTGGCCATGGCCAAGGGCGGCTTCCTGTCGCGCGCCGGTCGGTGCCAGGCGTTCGATGCGGCCGCCGACGGCTACGTGCGGGCCGAGGGTGCGGGGATCGTGGTGCTGAAGCCCCTCGACCGTGCGCTGGCCGACGGCGACAGGATCTACGCCCAGATCCTCGCGACCGGCGTCAACCAGGACGGCCACACCCCGGGGATCTCGATGCCGAACCCCGAGGCGCAGGAGCGGCTCATCCGCCGGGTGGTGGCGGAGGCGGGGATCGAGCCGCGGGAGGTCGTCTACGCCGAGGCGCACGGGCCCGGCACCCAGGCCGGCGACCCGATCGAGGCCGGCTCGCTCGGGCGGGTGCTGGGCGTCGGGCGGCCCGAGGACCGGCCGCTCCCGGTCGGCTCGATCAAGACGAACATCGGCCATACCGAGGCGGCGGCCGGGGTCGCCGGCCTCGTCAAGGCGTCGCTGGTGCTGGCGCATCGCCGCGTGCCGCCGAACCTGCACTTCCGCACGCCCAACCCCGGCATCGATTTCGCGGGGCTCGGCCTGCGGATCCCGACGCGCGCCGAGGCGCTTCCCGCGGACGGATCGCTCTGCGCGGCGGTGAACTCCTTCGGCTACGGCGGGACCAACGCCCACGCGATCCTCGCGAGCGCACCCGAACCCGCGCCGGTCGCGTCCGCGCCCGAGCACGAGGAGGCGCGCCTCTTTCCGCTCTCGGCGCGGACAGACGCGGCACTCGCCGCCTTCGCCGGAGCGCTCGCCGAAGAGACGGAGCGCCTGCCCCTCGCCGACGTCGGACACACGCTTGCGCGCCGGCGCACGCACCACCCGGTCCGCGCCGCGATCTGGGCGCGGACGCCGGAGGAGCTCGCCGACGGCCTCCGCGGGCTCGGCGATCGGCCCGGGACAGCGCGCGCCCCCGAGGCGCCGCGCCGGCTGCTCTTCGTCTATACCGGGATGGGGGCGCAGTACCGCGGGATGGGCCGGCGGCTCTTCGCGGAGAGCCCGGTCTTCCGCGCCGCCATCGAGCGCTGCGACGGGATTGCGCGCGCCTGTTCCGGTCAATCCGTCCTCGACCTCTTCGCCCGGGATGCCGCCGAGGCGGGCGCCCCGATCCGGGCCCCGATCGAGGCCCAGCTCCCGAACCTCGCGCTTCAGGTCGGCCTGACCGCGCTCTGGCGGTCGCTCGGCGTCGCCCCGGACGGCGCGCTCGGGCACAGCGTCGGCGAGATCGCTGCCGCGTGGGCGAGCGGTGTGCTGACGCTCGAGGAGGCGATCCGCCTGACCTGCGTGCGCGGCGAGGTCTTCCAGCGGATCGCCGGCCAGGGGTCGATGCTCGCCGTCGGGCTCGGGAGGAGTGCGGTCGAGGCCCGCCTGCCGCGCGACGGGGCCTTGACGATCTCGGCCATCCTCGCTCCGGATTCCGTCGTGGTCAGCGGCCCCGGCGCCGCGCTGGATCGGCTGGCCGCGGAGCTCGTCCGGGACGAGGTCTTCCATCGCCGGCTGCAGGTCGACGTTGCCTACCATCACGCTCAGGTCGAGGCGATCGCGAGCGCGCTGCGCGCCGGGTTCGGCGACGTCGCGCATGCGGCGCCCACCCTCCCGCTCTACTCGACGCTCGAAGGGGGCCGGATCGACGGCGATCGGCACGACCTCGACTACTGGCTGCGCAACGGCCGCCGCCCCGCCGACTTCGAGCGGGCGGTGACGGCGGCGATCGAGGACGGCTTCGACGCCCTGGTCGAGATCGGCCCGAACCGGGTGATGGGCGCCGCGATCCGGAGCTGCGCCGCTGCCGCCGCGACGGCGGTCTGGACCGGGGCGTCGATGATCCGGGGCGAGCCCGAGACCGAGCAGGTCCGGACGCTGCTGCCCGAGATGTACGCGAACGGGGTCGCGATCGACTGGGACGCGCATCATCCCCCGGCCCGCCTGGTGCCGCTTCCCTCCTATCCGTGGCAGCGCACCCGGATCTGGACGGAGGCCCCCGCGACGCGGTCATCGCGGCACCTCGACCCGGACCAGCCGCTTCTCCACCAGCGGGTCGCCGCCGCCGGTCCGGCCTGGGAGACCGACCTCGGATCCGCGGCGCTCGCCTACTTCGGCGACCATGTCGTCGCGGGAAGCACGCTCTTCCCCGCGGCCGGCCATGTCGCCGTGCTCCTCGCGGCGTCGCAGGCCATCGACCGCGGCAACAGCCTCGAAGGGCTGAGGCTGACACGGGCGCTGGCCCTCACCGAAGGAACCCGGATCCGGATCGAGCTCGATCCCGAGTCCGGCGCGGCCAGCGTGAGCGCGCGCGGCGGTCCCGACGAGGACTGGCAGCGCTGCGCCTCCGGCCGCCTCGGCCTGTCGCGCGCCCGCCGCGGCCGCGGCGGGGCGGCGGGCGGCGGCACGCGGCTCGGGGCCGCCGAGGTCTACGCCGCGCTTCGGGAGCGTGGCCTCGCCTACGGACCGCGGTTCCAGTCCGTCTCCGCCCTCACGCTCGGCGACGACGCCCTCACGGGCGACCTGTCGCTGCCCGACGGCGTCCCCGCCGCCGGCGCCCTGCACCCGGTCCTGCTCGACGGCGCCTTCCAGGCGCTGGCGGCGCTCGGCGACGGCAGCGGCGGGCCTTTGGTCCCGGTCTCGATCGAGGAGGTCCGCCTCCACGCCCGGGTCGAAAGCTCGGCACGGGTGACGGCCCGCGTCACCGAGCGCACCGCGAACAGCGTCACGGCGGACCTGACCCTGCTCTCCCCCGCAGGCGACGTCCTCGCCGAGGTCGACGGCCTGCGCTGCCA
Source organism: uncultured Rhodovulum sp. (assembly GCA_964511815.1). Taxonomy (GTDB): domain Bacteria; phylum Pseudomonadota; class Alphaproteobacteria; order Rhodobacterales; family Rhodobacteraceae; genus Amaricoccus. Next base: position 3,712 of record CAZEGY010000115.1, on the reverse strand, counting down.
GAGGCTCCCGGTCGCCGAGGCGGCGCGGCAGGGCACCGGCCATGTCGAGGAGGTCTGGGAGCCGCTGGCGATACCCGCGCCCGGCGGCCCGGCCCGGCGCTGGCTGCTGCTCGACGGTGCGTCCCCCCGGGCCGAGACCGTCGCGGCCGAACTCCGCGGGTATGGCCACGACGCCTTCCTCGCGAGCACGGGCGATCTCGAGCGTCGCCTCGCGACCGAAGCCGTGGACGGCGTCGTCTGGTTCGCCGATCCTGCCGGCCCCGACGATGCCGGCCTCGCCGCGACCAGCCGCCTGCTCGACGTGGTCCAGGCCCTCGCACGCCGCCCGCTCCCCCGTCCGCGGCTCGCGATCGTCACCGGCGGCGCCACGGGCGACACCGCGAGGCCGCACGAGGCCGCGGTCTGGGGGCTCGGCCGGGTGGTGGCGAGCGAGTATCCCGACCTCGACGTGACTCTGATCGACTGTGCCGACGACGACCGGACGCCGCTCTGGCTCGCCCGGGAACTGGCCGGAGAGACGCCCGAGCGCGAGGTCCGGCTCGGCACGGACGGCCGGCACGGCTGTCGCGTCATCCCCTGGTCCGCGCCGCCCCCCCGCCTCGAGCCGGTCAGCGTCGCCGACGTGCCCGTCGCGCTCCGCCAGATGCGGCCGGGCTCGGCGGACAGCCTGAGCTGGGTCGAGATCCCTGCGCGCGCGCCGGGACCGGACGAGATCGAGGTCCGCGCCCGCGCGGCGTCGCTCAACTTCAAGGACGTGCTCAAGTCGATGAACATGCTCTCATCGGCCTATCTCGAGCGCACGTTCTTCGGCGACAACCTCGGGATGGAGACGGCAGGCACCGTCATCCGCGTCGGCGACGCCGTCACCGAGTTCGCCGTCGGCGACGAGGTCGTCTGTCTCTACCCGAACTTCGCCTCGCGCCAGACGCTGCCGGCCCGCTTCGCCGCCCGGCGGCCGGCCCAGCTCACCGCTACCGAGGCGCCGGTCTTCATCAACTACATGACGGCCTTCTACGGCATGCTGGAGATCGGCCGGCTCGCCCCGGGCGAGCGCGTGCTCGTCCACCTCGCCTCGGGGGGCGTCGGACAGGCGGCGGTCGCCCTGGCCCGAATGGTGGGTGCCGAGATCTTCGCGACCGCCGGCGACGAGGAGAAGCGCGCCTTCCTCCGCGATCAGGGCATCGCGCAGGTCTTCGACTCCCGCAGCCTCGACTTCGCCGACGAGATCCTCGCGGCGACCGGCGGGGCCGGTGTCGACGTGGTGCTGAACAGCCTGCCCGGCGAGGCGCTGCGCCGCAGCTGGGACGTGCTCGCCCCCTACGGACGCTTCATCGAGATCGGCAAGCGCGACATCGAGAACGACAGCGCCCTCGGCATGCGCCGCTTCGACGAGAACCGCAGCTTCGCCGCCGTCGACGTCGACCGGCTGATGCGCGAGCGGCCGAAGGTCTTCCGCCGCATCTTCGACGACGTCGCCGCGCTTTTCGCCGACGGCCGGATCGGAGCGATCCCGGTGACGGCCTTCCCCGCGTCCGAGGTGGCCGAGGCCTTCCGCCTGATGGCGCGGGCGAAGCACATCGGCAAGGTGGTGGTCGCGTTCGCCGGGGAGACGGTCCCCGCCCTGCGGCTGCCGAAGCCACGCTTCCGCGCCGACCGGACCTATCTCGTCACCGGCGCCTTCGGCGGCTTCGGGGAAGCGCTGGCGCGCTGGCTGGCGGCCGAGGGGGCGCGGCGCCTCGTCCTCGCCGGCCGCCGCGGCCCGCGATCGGGCGGCCTGCTCGCCGATCTCGCCGCGGCCGGCGCCGAGGTCGAGGTGGCCCGCCTCGACGTCTCCGACGCGACCGCGGTCCGGACCCTTCTTGCCGGGATCCGGGCGAGCACCGCCCCGCTCGGCGGCATCTTCCACGCGGCGATGGTGCTCGACGACGGCCTGATCGCCGGCTACGACGCCGAGCGGCTGCGCGCGGTGATGGCGCCGAAGGCCCTCGGCGCGCTCCACCTGGACCGCGAGAGCGCGGGCGATCCCCTCGACCATTTCGTGCTCTTCTCGTCGGTGGCTCAGCTGATCGGCAATCCCGGGCAGGGCGCCTATTGCGCGGCGAACGGCTATCTCGACGGGCTCGCCCGGCACCGGCGGGCGCGCGGCCGGCCCGGCCTCTCCGTCGCCTGGGGGGTGCTCGGGGATGCCGGCATCGCCGCACGCTCGGGACTGGTCGGCCAGCTCGAAGCCGCGGGCCTGCGCGCCTTCACCACGGCCGAGGCGCTGGCGGCACTCGGGACCCTGCTCGACGAAGCGCCGGCGAACGTCACCTGCGCCGATGTCGACTGGGACCGCTGGGCGGCGGGAGCGGCCCTCGCGCGGACGCCGCGCTTCGGCGCGATGGTGACGGCGACAGGCACCGGCGACCGGCTGAGCCAACTCCGCCGCCAGCTCGCCGAACTGCCGCCCCCCGAACGGGTCGGCTTCCTCGAAACCGCGGTTCGCGCGGCGCTCGGCGGCGTGCTCCGGTCCGACCCGGCGACGATCCCGCTCGACCGGTCCCTCGACAGCCTCGGAGTGGATTCGCTGATGGCCGTCGAGCTCGCCCTCGGTCTCGAGGCCGACACCGGGATCAAGCTGCCGACGACCCTGCTGATGCAGGGACCGAGCGTCACGGCGCTGGCCGGCCAGCTGGTGAAGGAACTGCTCGCGGTCGAGCGCCTGGCCGAGACGCCGATCGAGGCGCTGAGCGAGGCCGAGACCGACGCGATGCTCGAGATGCTGATCGGCGCGGGCGAGCTCGATCTCGAGAGCCTGCCATGACCGGGCCGGACCAGCGGCTGCGGTCGATGACCCTCGCGGAGAAGCGGCAGCTCCTCCAGCGCGCCATGGCCCGCCGTCCCGAGGAGGCGCCGGCCGCGTCGCCGGGGCCCTGGGTCAGGCCGCTCGCCGCGCGCCCGCACGCCCGGCGCCGGCTGGTCTGCTTTCCGCACGGCGGCGGCGGAGCGACGAGCTATCGCGCCTGGCCCGACCTGCTTCCCCCGGACCTCGAGCCACTGGTGGTGCACCTGCCCGGCCGCGAGTCGCGCGCCGCAGAGCCCTGGCCCCGCAGCCTCGACGAAGCCGCCGCGGCGATCGCCGACGCCCTGTCCGTGGCGCGCGACCGCCCGTGCGTCTTCTACGGCCACAGCCTCGGCGGCGCCCTGGCGTGGGCGACCGCCCGGGCGCTCGCCGAGCGCCACGGCGTCCTGCCGGAGGCCCTCGTTCTGGCCGCGATCCCGCCGCCGGGCACGCCGAACGCCTTCGAGCCGGGCGAGGGCGACCTGCCCGGGCACCTCCTGATCGGCGCCGCCGGGATCGACATGCGCCACGTCGCCGACGACGCGACGGCGCGCGCGCATCTGCTCGCGCGGGCGGCGGCCGACCGCGCGCTGATGGCCGGCTGGTCGGCACGCGCGGCCGACCCCCTCGACACCCGGATCGTCGCCCTCGCGGGACGGGAGGACGAGACCGTCCCGGTGCGGGCGATGGCCGCCTGGGCCGGGCTCGCCGGCGGCGGCTTCGACCTGCGGGTGCTTCCGGGGCCGCACCTCTTCCACCTGACCGACCCGGCCGGCACCGTCGCGGCGGTGTGCCGGACGACCGGCGGCGCGCCGCTGCGCTCGCGCCTCGGCGCGCGGCCGGCAACGGACGCGGCGAAGCCGAAGGTCGGGGTCAGCCTCTTCTTCTTCT